>JBIQMJ010000019.1:7908-22176 GCA_044463445.1 Segetibacter koreensis | reverse complement strand
CTCATAAGCAGTTAGTTTTGGTACGGCTCCTGTTTCTACAGGAGCCTCCTTTTTTTTGTAAAATAAGCGGTATTAAAAAGCTTGAAAGCCAGTAAAAAAACAAAAAGGTATGATTTTTATTTTCCCTGGGGATTTAACGGAAAGCAGTAAACGAAATTTTGAGAAGGATCTTTATTTCGTGCGAATGCGAGGTTAAATAGAAGGCACAAGCGATGCCTGGATAATTTCCAAGTAAATATTTCTACTATTTATTGGGGTAGTTTGCTTCGATGTAGTTATAACTTTGTTTCAAATCAAAAAAAGGCAAAAGAATCGCCTTTTGGGTAACCTGGAATTTCTTATAGTACTCAAAAATGAATATTTCTTTGGTAAAGGACTTGGCTTGTATTTTTTTCGCTTCCTCAAATACTACCTTTTTACTTTTTGAAGAAGTTGTTCGCTCATAATAGGAATTTATTTGCCGTTCCAATGCTCTTGTATCCAATTTTGAACGATAGCTTCCTGTATGTAATAATTTCTGTCAAGTGGGTTTTCATTCGGAAGCATTTTTATGGTTTCTAGATTTTAAAATAAATGGCTATGTTTGGAATATCCATGAACCAGAGATAGATAAATTATTTTTAAACCGAAAAACAATTAATGGAATAAGATGGGAATCAAACTTGACTATGGTCGGGTGAAACGCTTTACTGTATTATGTTCCATTTCCTTTTTATTTTTTTTTGTTCTTTTTACTTCTTCCTTTTAGTGGTCCCGCCAGGAATCGAACCTGGATCTGGAGCTTCGGAAACTCTTATACTATCCATTGTACTACGAGACCATATTTTTCTAAATGCCAAACGCTGCAATATTACTAGCAAAAATCTTAACAGCAATGGCAATTAAGATGACGCCAAAAAATTTCCTGATCACGAGCAACCCGCTTGGACCTAAAACTCTTTCAATCCATTTCAGAGATTTCAAAACCAGGAAAATGATCACGCAATTAATCAGGATCCCAAGGAAAATATTGATGTCATGATATCCCGCCTTTAAAGACATAATTGTTGTTAAAGTTCCGGATCCTGCAATCAGCGGAAACGCAATAGGCACCATGCTCCCGCTTTTCGGATTGTTATCCTGTTTAAAAAATTCAACACCTAAGATCATTTCCAGACCAATGATAAAAATCACCAAACTTCCCGCAACTGCAAAGGAATGAACATCCACACCCATCAGGTTCAAAAATTGTTCACCGACAAATAAAAACAAAAGCATCAATGCTCCTGAAGCAATCGTTGCCTGTAAAGACCGGATTTGTCCGCCCATTTTGTCTTTCAAAGAAATTAAAACAGGAATAGATCCTAAAATATCAATCACAGCAAATAGAGTAAATGTAATCGTCAGCAATTCATGCCTCGAAAAGTTTGCTATGTTTGGCATTCTTTTTTTTCAAATGTAAGAAAGAAGATGCACAAGGAAAGTTGAAAATAGAGTTTGGAAATTAAATTGCCAGCCTCGTGTGACTGATCTTTTTAAGTGATTTAATATTTTAAAGCCGGCAACTTTTTTTTACAAGCTAATTTTTGCTCCTGCATTAAAATTAAAACCTTTGGCCGTAAATCCTCTTGTCTCAAAATATTTTTGATCAGTGATATTTTCAACATCAGCAAAAATGCGAAATGCTTTGCTGAATTGGTATTGACCATAACAACCAATGGTATAATATCCTTTCAATTCATAATCAGGTCCGTTATATTGTGGCTCAAAAGCTTTACTTGCAGTTTTTAAATGAGTTGAAAAAAACAAATCTTTTGATGCCTGATAATTCAAAGAAAGATTAAAAATATTTTTTGGCCTTTTATATAAATTAAAATAGGAGGTGTCTTTTTCGGAAGCATTGTTGGTCGAAATTTTTCCATCTACAAAAGTGTAATTTATGGCAGCAGAAAATTGTGGTGTAAAATGAATGGACGCTTCAGCCTCCACACCGAAATCTTTTTGCTGATCGGCATTGATGTATTTTCCTGCATAAGTAACCGGGTCGGTATAAAAATAAAAAACATCTTTTCCATCGCGGATAAATCCTGTTATTCTTGCATGGATCTTGTCAGAAAAATATTGGGTGCCTGCTTCAAGACTTGTGGTCACTTCGGGCTTCAGTTTTTTATTTCCATATTCTGAATACAATTGATAAATGGAAGGAACGCGATATGCTGAAGAAAGATTTGCATAAATTTTATAGTGATCATTGAGAATAAAAAACGGGTTTACAGAATAAGTAACATTTGAACCATAAATATTGTGATGATTGTAGCGTCCGCCGAGTTCAATGCTCATTCCTTTTTTTTGTTTGAGCATCAGCGAAGCATAATAACTTAACTGTTTTGTAACTGCGCTGTCAGCGGAAATTGGCAAAGCCGGAAATCCGTAATCCGGATAAAAAATATAACGCTGGCTGCTGGAATTTTGCCTGAAATCCGTTCCTGTCAGTAATTCCAGATGATCTGTAAAATGGATGCTGGTATATAATTCTGCAAAATGAGAAGTGCCATTATATTTTCCACTTTGAAATTTAGAGAAGCCACCAACGTCTGTAGAATCATCCAAAAAATTTCTGTTGAAACGATTATAAGAATATTGCAATCGGAAAAATCCTTTCTTTATTTTATAATCGACAACTGCTCCTGTAACCAGATTATTGTTGTGATTGGTGTAATCTTTATCGTCCTGGAAAGCGCCGGCATCCAGGTCTGCATGATTGTTATTGTATTTTCCAAAAATCCGGAAAGAAGTTTTTTTGAAAGGTTGGAACGTGTAATTTAATTGCACAACATCCTGGTTAAATCCGTCATTATCAAAATGATTTTTTCCGGTAGAATCATAAGCGGATGAAAAGCCATTGCTTTTTATTTTATTGTAGGAAATAAAAAACGTTTGTCCATGATCGCTATTGCCACTTAATGAAACCGATCCCTTGTAAGTTTCATAACTTCCTGCAGAAAGATCGGCATTAAAATTCAATAGTCTTTTCCCTGATTTTTTAGTGATGATATTGATCACGCCGGCGACTGCATCCGAGCCGTACAAAGTGGATTGTGAGCCTTTTAAAATTTCAATTCTTTCAATATTATCCAGCGCAAAATTATTGAGGTCAAACTCGCTGCTGATACCGGATGCGTCGTATAAAGGAATGCCATCAAGGAGAATTAACGTGTTGCCGGCAGAAGCGCCACGTGTGTAAACAGTTTGATTGGTTCCTAAAGTATTTTCTGCACCATTGATGGTTACACCTGGTTGTTCATTTAAGATTTCGCCAATCGTTTTCCCAAAACTTTTTTGCAATTGTTGCGGTGTAATTACGGTGACCACTTTTCCTGTCTGGCTTTGTTTTAACGGTGCTTTTGTAGCAGTGACAATCACTTCATTCAGAGTTTTGGCTGAGTCCTGCGCAAAAGATGTTGACGAAGCGATCAACAAAATAGCGCCAATGATTTTACATTTCATTTTTTTGAAAATTTTTAAAATCAGGAAAACGAAGAAATATAAAATAGCGTGTAGCGACTTTACATCCCTGCTTTTCTCCCGAAAGCGTTGATGCCTGCCTGCCGGTTAGGCAGGAAAAAAATTATAAGTGGCAGGTCTTCTGGCTTGGTACCATCTTAAAAGCCTTCCCGTTAAAAAAACAGTGGCGAAAGAATTAAGATTTTCAAATTCTGCCGAAAAGCAGAACCGATGTACTTTACAGCTACGGGGATAGCTCCGGAATTGAACCGGATTCCCATTTTAATCCTTACCGAATTTGTATCGGATCAGGAACCAATTATGCTGCAAATGTAAAAGCAAATACTTTGAATTTCAAAGAAAAATCTGAGAAAAACTTCTCTTTTCAAAATAAAAATTACTTGTATTTATTCGTCTACTGTAAAAAAAGAGAATTATTTTTCCCCTTAAATAATTCTACAATTTATTAAACCTGAAGGCCACTCCTGCATAATAATTTTTTCCGGGTGCTGCATTGTAATAGCGGCCTACAGCGGCATTGATGTCATAGCCGAGACTGTATTTGGTATCAAAAATATTATCAGCACCGGCAAAAATTTCAAGGTTAACTTTTTTGCTAAAGTCTTTTTTGTACCCGAGCCTGGCGCCTAAAAGATTATATGAAGGAGCATAGGCAGAGTTGGCATCATTAAGCGCTATCTTATCTGAATAATTAAAAGTCACATTCATATAAAAACCTGCTTTCGAGTTTATATCAAAGCCAGCCACTACTACATTGGGGGCGGCGCCGGGTAATTTGTTTTTTGAAAAATCGTTATTCACCTGCTTAAATTCTCCATAGTGGAAATCATGCCAGGCATAGCTGCCCCATACTTTAGCAGAAGTAATAAAATGAAGGGGCATATCCACCAGTTGGTAAGAAGCATAAGCCTCCACGCCCTTTTGCTTGGTGGAGCCAGCATTTACATAATAGTAAACGCCATCCACATCAATACGCTGAACGATGGTATTTTTCAAATCAAAGAAAAATCCACTTACGTCAAAGTAAAGTTTATTATGCAAAGAGGTTCCTTTAAGGCCTACTTCATAATCCATTCCATCTTCCGGTTGCAGATTGGTTCCAAATAATCCATCAGAACGAAGTACTTCAGAAACTGTAGGTGGAGAAAAACCTCGTGCCACGCTTGCGTAGGCTGAAATATGTTTCTTTAGCTGTTTAAGCACGGCAAGATGAGGCGCCAATTGATTTTTAAAAATTCTTTTCTGAGTAGTGGACGGTCTGGCTGTAAGATTTACATCTTCAATGGAAGATTTATTCAAACTCAGTCCTCCGGTAATTGTCCAGCCGTGTGGCATTTCAAAATTTGCCTGAGCAAAAAGCATGTATTGCCAATTGTTCAAATCATCATCAGACAAGAGCGAATCAGCAACGCCCAATTTATTTCCATAATCCCTGGTATTAAAAAACCCTTTTTGCGCTTCCATCCCAAAATCAAACTGGAAGTCGGTTTGATTGATTTCCTTTTTAAATTCAAATACACTTCTTCCTCCAAAATGTGGCTCTTTCCGGTATTCATACACCCTGATATTGGGATTCGTAAAATCAGTATAAGAGCCATACAGCGAAGTCGTATTGTGCCAATCATCATTAAACTGGTATTCATTACTAAACCCGGTGAGAAAAGTTTTCTGATAGATGGCGGCTTTGGCCTGTATGGCTCCGGGATACGGACCCGACCCTGGCCTTGCCTGTTTTGGACTGGCATTGTATTGCGCAAGATTTAATCCGCCAGGTGTCTGGTAATAAAGATCGCCATATGATAGGTAAGCATGAAGGGTTTGCTTGTCGCTGGCTTTTAACACACTTTCCCAGGTAGCAATATCTCTGCGCATCTTTGCCTGCTGACGGTATCCATCGCTGGTTTGGTGAGAAAAATTGAAACTGTTTCCGCGGTTCGCATTGCCGGTTTTCACATTTACATTTACACTGTTGGTATTGAAACTTCCCGTGGTATAAGCCAAAGAAATTTCCGGATGCCAGTCTGACGGCAAAGTATGTATAATCATTGCACCGCCAATGCCAGCCCCATACAGGCTGCTGGCAGGGCCTTTGATTATTTCAATTGAATTAAAATTATAGAAACTGAGTTGATTTAAATAAGTATTACCACTTGGATCAGTAAGGGGTATGTCATTGAGATAAACTTTTACATCGCGAACGCCAAATGGCGAACGCAAGGAACTTCCGCGGATGTTGAGCCGGTAACTTCCCGGTGATCGTTCTTCCATGCTTACACCTGGAGTAATATTTAATGCGGGAAGTATGCTCATATTCCCAAAGCGGTTCAGTTGTGCTTGCCCCGTAACGCTTACAGGAGCTGCCACGTCGATCAGGCTGCGGTTTTGTTCATACGCTTTTACAATTACGTTTTCCAATGTTTTTGCGGAATCTTTATTATAATCCGTTTGAGCAGAAACAGTTTTAGAAATAACCAAAAACAATATCAATAATTTTTTCATCTGGAATTATTAGAAATACAAAAGTAACTCACAATAATTTTTTATCTTTCTGTTTCTGATTACAAAATATAAATGACACAAATTTCTTTGTTTACTTCAATTTTGTTTCCTTTTATGTGTACAATGCATCTTATTTCTACAGGTTGGATGCATCTTACCTTACTCTGCATTAAAAATTTTAATTGAAAAAATTATGGATGCAAAAACCATTGCACACATTTTAAATGAATTAGGTGAAAACCGGGAAGAGTATTTTAATGCTGTTGCTCCGCCAATTATGCAAACGAGCAATTTTGCTTTTAAGAAAGTATCGGATTTAAGAAAGGCTTTTGAAAACGAAGCTTCCACTTTTCTTTACAGCCGCGGCCTGAATCCTACCGTTCAGATATTATCTCAGAAGCTGGCCTCGCTTGATGGCGCTGAAGATTGCCTGGTGTTCAACAGTGGCGCGGGAGCCATTTTTACAGCCGTTCTGGCAAATATTAAAAGTGGCGATCACCTTATCTCTGTCAAAAAACCCTACACCTGGGCAAAAAAAATGTTTGATCATATCTTACCACGGTTCAACGTATCGGTGACTTATGTGGATGGGCGTAAAATTGAAAATTTTGAAAATGCCATCAAGGAAAATACGCGCATTATTTATCTTGAAACGCCCAATAGCTGGAACTTTTATTTGCAGGATATGGAAGGGGTAAGCAAATTAGCGCATTCGAAAAATATTCTGACTATTTGCGATAACAGTTATTGCACTCCCCTCTATCAAAGGCCCATTGATTATGGAATAGACCTCGTTTTGCAAAGCGCTACCAAGTATATCAACGGGCATAGCGATGTTATCGCGGGCGTTTTATCCGGTAGTAAAATAATGTTGAAAAAAATTTTCGAAAGTGAATTTTTAAATATGGGAATCAGCGCTACCCCTTTCAATGCATGGCTGATGCTCCGGGGCCTGAGAACACTTGACATAAGACTTTCCCGCGTTGCAGAAACTACTAAAAAAGTAGTAAGCTTTTTAAAAAGCCATGATAAAGTGGAAGAAGTGGTATTCCCTTTTGATCCTGATTTTCCACAATTTGAATTGGCAAAAAAACAAATGCAGGGTGCAGGTGGATTGTTTTCATTTTCTTTAAAAGTGAATTCTTTGCACGACATTGAGCAATTTTGTGAAGGCCTGGAGCACATAATTATGGCAGTGAGCTGGGGCGGTTATGAATCTTTGATAATCCCGGCTTGTGCCTCTATCAATGAAAATGATTTTAATCCTGCTGAGATAGATCAACGCAGACTAAGAATGTACGTCGGCCTTGAAGATGCTGACTATATTATTGAGGATTTGGAGAGGGGTTTTTCCCGGATAAAAAACTATTAAATTTTGAATAATAGAGCGGGATATACTATTAATTTTTTACTTCTAATTTGTATAATTTACCACTTATCCAACTCTTATTTCACGATTAATTCAAATGATTATTTTTGTTTTATGTCTATCAAAATTAAATTCCTTATCGTTTTCATGTTGTTATCCGGGTTGACCTTTTCGCAAAAAAAATGGACTCTTCCGGAATGTGTACAGTATGCCATGGATAATAATATTTCAGTGAAGCAAAGTGCCTTGCAGGCTGATCTTGCTGCCATTAATTATAAGCAGAGCAAGCTTTCAAAAATACCCTCATTCAATTTTTCTAACAGTGAAGGATTGAGTTACGGTAAATCAAAAAATCCATCGTCAGGCATTCTTGAAAATCAAAACTATTTTTCTGTTGGCTTCAATTTGCAATCCAGTGTTGAAATTTTTAACTGGTTTTCCAAAAAAAATGCCATCCTTGCCAATGAATGGTCACTCGAAGCAGCCAGGGCGGGCACTGATAAATTAAAGAATGATATCGCACTCGAAGTGGCCAATTCTTATTTGCAAATATTGCTTGCGCTTGATCAGCAAAAAATTGCAGAAGTACAGGTTGAACAATCCAAAACGCAATTAGACCTGGTTAAAAAACAAGTAGCTGCCGGTGCGCTTGCTGAATTCAATGCAACCGAAATTGAATCTCAGTTAGCCAATGATTCTGCCAACCTTATTACTGCAGTCGGGAATGTGGCTCAAACCAAATATGTTTTAAAAGCTTATCTCAATTTGGATGCCGCAGAACCTTTTGACATTGCTGAACCTTCAATGGATCAAATCCCGGTGATGGCCATTGGCGATTTACAGCCCGCAGATGTATATGCCGCTGCTTTAAAAAATCAACCCTTACAAAAACAAAATGAATACAATCTGATGGCCGCTGAAAAAAACAGCCTGGCTGCCAAAGGCGCTTTGTATCCTTCTATTTCTGCCTTTGGAAACCTGAGTTCAAATTATGGATATTTTAGGTCACCTACCTATACCCAGGTTTTTAGCGGGTATGCGCCAAGTGGATTGAAAGTGCAGGATAATTCAGGTGGGTTTATTGATGTACAAAGACCATTGTATGTAAATGGTGCAAGAAATGGGTACATCACTTCCGATCCTTTCGGGACCCAGTTCAGCAACAATTTTGGCCAGGGAATAGGAATCAATATCAACATTCCTATTTTTAACGGGTGGCAGGCCAAAGCCGCTTATCAAAAAACCAAGATCAATATTAAAAGCCTTCAATACCAACAGGATCTCGATAACAAAACCCTGAAACAAAATATTTACCAGGCATATAATGCAGCAGTAGTGGCCATGGAAAAATTATCCTCCACCAAGAAAGCAGTGGATGCGGCGCAAAAAACCTATGATTATGCTTTAAAAAGATATTCTGCAGGGATGTTGAGAACACTGGAACTAATCACCAATGAAAATAGTCTATTTACAGCTAAACTTCAATATGCTCTCAATCAATTTGATTATGTTTTCAAAATGAAAGTTTTGGAATATTATAAAGGTGAAGGATTGAAATTTTAAATAAAAAAGGATAACAGCAAATAAGAAAATATGAATAAGAAACTTAAATGGATAATAATAACCCTGGTGGTTCTTATAGTGGCTTTAATAGTTTTGAAAAAGGCGGGTGTTTTAGGTAAGGACGAAGGGATAAAAGTTACCGCTGAAAAGGTAGCCAGAAGAACTATTGTTGAAACAGTAAATGCAAGTGGTAAGATATATCCCGAAGTAGAGGTAAAACTTAGCCCGGATATTTCCGGGGAGATCATTGAGCTTGACGTGGAAGAAGGGGACAGTGTAAAAAAAGGACAAGTGCTGGCAAAAATATATGGCGATATTTATGCTACCCAGAGAGACCAGGCAGCAGCCATTGTAAAACAGCAGCAGGCACAGATGGCGGATGCCAGGGCAGGTTTAGGAGCGTTGGAAGCACAATTGGACCAGGCAAAAAAGACCTACGACATGCAAAAAGAATTGTATGATGAAAAGGTAATTTCAAGAAATGAATTTAATACGGCTGAAGCAGCCTACAAAACGGCATTGGCCAATCTTAATGCAGCCAAACAAGGCGTGAGAGGAAGCCAGGCATCCGTTTTAAGCGCTCAGGCGGCTTTACAAAAAGCCAATAAAGATATTAGCCTGGCCACTTTAAGATCGCCTATGGATGGTGTGGTTTCTTTATTAAGTGTAAAAAAAGGTGAAAGGGTTGTGGGAAGTTCAATGATGGCTGGTACTGAGATGATGCGTATTGCAGATATGAGTAAGATAGAAGTGAGGGTGGATGTTGGCGAAAATGATATTCCTAAAGTACGGCTCGGGGATAGTGCAACCATCGAGGTGGATGCTTACAATGATCGAAAATTTACAGGGGTGGTAACTCAAATTGCAAGCAGCAACAATGGTGCGGCTACGCAAAGTGATCTTGCCAATACAAGTACAGACGTTACCAATTACAAAGTTTACATCCGTTTAAATCCGGCTTCCTACCAGGACCTGCTGAACGGATCTGTGAAAAAAAGATTTCCTTTCAGGCCGGGCATGAGCGCCAGCGCTGACATTCAGACTAAAACCCATGCAAATGTTTTATCCATTCCCATCAATGCGGTTACCACAAGAGAAAAAGTAGATTCTTCGAGGAGCAGTTCAGTAAAAAGCCCTGTTTCAACTGATGATATGGCAGTAAGTAACTCCGGCAATGACGACCTGGATATAGTAGTTTTTGTATTGCAGCCGGACGGAAAAGTAAAAAAACAAAAAGTAAAAACAGACGTCCAGGATATTAACTACATTGAGATAACAGATGGACTGAAAGAAGGCCAGGAAGTGATTACAGGCCCTTATGATGTAGTTTCGAAGAGTTTGAAAGATGGGGATAAAGTGAAAGTTGTTTCAAAGAACCAACTTTTTACTGCTAAATAATCGACTTAAGAAATTCATCGGAACCGCCTCTTGCCATCCGGATAAATCAGGGGTTAAATAATGGGTGTAGCCTTCACTTGCCACAAATAAATATCGGCATTATTTGTTGGTTCACCGGCTCATTATTATATCAACGCTTCGTACAATACTTCCACAGGATGCAATGCTTTTACGCCTGTTCCATCTTTCACCTGGTGGCGGCAGCTTGTGCCGGGGGAAGCGATAATGACATCGGCCGGAGTATTCCTTACTGCAGGAAATAAAACCAGCTCGCCAATCTGCATTGATAAATCATAATGTTCTTTTTCAAAACCAAAAGATCCGGCCATGCCGCAGCATCCGGAACGAATTTCTTCTGCCGAATAATTTTCAGGCAAAGACATCAGCTTTAGGGAAGGAGCGGTTGAAGACAATGATTTTTGATGGCAGTGGCCCTGAAGTTTAATATGCCGCTTTGCAGTAGTGAACGAACTTTTATTGATATTTCCTCTTTCGATTTCACGTGCAATAAATTCATCTATTATAAAAACATTTTTTGATAACGCTTTTGCTGTAGCAAGGTTTTCTTCATCTGCCAAATCGATATATTCATCCCTGAAAGTTAGTATGGCACTGGGTTCTATCCCTATTAAAGGAGTATCTTCAGTAATAACCCTGCTGAATATTTTCACATTTTTATTAGCGAGTTTTTTTGCATGCCTCAATAGCCCCTTCGACATCCAGGCTCTTCCGCTTTCTTCATGATGGGTCATCAGCACTTCATACCCCAGTTTTTCTAAAAGAAGTATGGCTTTAATGCCAATCTCGGTGTCATTATAATTGGTAAATTCATCACAGAATAAATACACTTTTCTATTTTTCGTCTCACCATTACCATTATTCTGCTTTTTTCTTTTCTCAAACCATTTCCTCAGGCTGGTTTTATATAAAGTAGGCATTGATCTTTTTGGAGCAAAACCTGAAAATTTTTTGACCAGGTTACTTATACCCGGCGCTGTCATCATCCAGTTATAAATACCTGGGGAAATGGATCCCAGTTTTGCTGCTGAATTAAAATGCGCGATCAGTTTAGAGCGAAAAGGCACTCCGTTGGCGTCATAATATTGTTGAAGAAATTCCGCTTTTAATTTAGCAACGTCCACACTCGAAGGACATTCTGATTTACAACCTTTGCAACTAAGGCACAAATCCATTACTTCATAAATTTCTTTATGATCGAAACGATTTACCTTGGTTGAATTGGTAAGAAATTCTCTTAAAATATTAGCCCTGGCCCTTGTAGTATCTTTTTCATTTTTGGTTGCCATGTAAGACGGGCACATCGTTCCCCCGGTAAGATGCGTTTTGCGGCATTCACCTGTGCCATTGCATTGTTCGGCATGCTGTAAAATATCCTGGTTATGAAAGCGAAAAACCGTATTAAACTTAGGAGTTTTTTGACCAGGGGTATACCTGAGATGGGTGTTCATCGGCGGCGTATCCACAATTTTATTAGGATTAAAAATATTATCAGGATCCCACGCACGTTTAATACTTTCAAACAATCCGTAATTTTTTTCGCCTACCATTTGCTTTATAAATTCGCCCCGAAGCCTTCCGTCGCCATGCTCGCCGCTTAATGAACCTTTGTATTTTTTTACCAGGTCTGCGATTTCCTGAGCTATAACTCTGAAAAGCCGGTTGCCTTCTTCCGTCTTTAAATTGATGATGGGGCGCAGATGCAATTCACCGGAACCCGCATGCGCATAATGGACTGAATATAATCCATGCTTCTTCAAAATCTGGTTGAATTCTTCGATATAAGCCGGAAGGTCAGTGGTATCTACGGCAGTGTCTTCAATCACAGGCACCGCTTTTTCATCTCCCGGAAGATTGCTCAACAAGCCCAAACCCGCTTTACGTAGTGTCCATATTTTTTTTGTATCTGCCCCGAACAATAACGGGAAATGATATCCCAATTCTGCTTCCCGCATTTCTCTTTCACACTCATTGGCAATGGCTACCACGCCCTCATGAGTAGGTGCAGAAAATTCTATAACTAAAATGGCCACGGGGTCGCCCTGTACAAAAAAGCGGTTTTTGCTTTGTTCAATATTTTCCTTAGTACATTCTAAAATATAATGATCTATCAATTCACTTGCGCGGGGCTTATATTTCAAAGCAATAAGATTGCCCTTTAAGGCATCGTCAATAGAATTAAAGTGCACGCACAATAAGCCTGTACCGGTGGGTGGCAGTGGAACCACATTTAATTTTATTTCTGTAATAAACGCCAAGGTGCCTTCTGACCCGGCAATCAACTTGCAAAAATTAAAATCTTCTTTGCCTGAAACAAACGGATCTGAATCCAGCAAAATATCAAGCGCATAACCCGTGTTCCTTCTTTCAACCGTTTTTTTTGGAAACTGATTTCTTATTTCCTGTTGATTTTCATGATTGGTCAACAGGCTTCTTATATTTTTATAAATAGAGGCTTCCAGGCCCTGGCCTTCACATTTTTCATGAAATTCCTGGAGGCTCACTGCTTTAAAAACGGCTTCTGTGCCGTCGCTGAGCAATACCTTCACTTCCAGCAAATGCTCTCTTGTGCTTCTGTAAACTATTGAATTGGAACCACAGGAATTATTACCCACCATTCCCCCCATCATCGCCCTGTTGGCAGTGGAGGTTTCGGGGCCAAAATATAATCCATAAGGATTCAAAAACATATTAAGCTCATCGCGGATGACACCAGGCTGAACGCGCACCCAATGTTCCTTTTCATTCAATTCAATGATCTTTGTAAAATATTTTGAAACATCCACCACGATGCCCTTCCCTACTACCTGCCCTGCAAGCGATGTACCGGCAGCCCTTGGAATAATTGAAGTATGGTTGATTTTGGCAAATAAAATTAATTTTTTCAAATCTTCTACCGATCTGGGCACCACCACTGCCAATGGTTTTTCCTGGTAAGCAGAAGCATCAGTTGCATACAACTGGCGCATTGTATCATCTGTAAATAATTCACCTTCCAACTGGCCTGATAAATTTTTCAAGCTATCATTCATAAAAAATAATTTGTAAAACTGTAAAGCTAAAAAGTTTTAAACAGCTATAAACACATTTATATTTTTCTACTTTTTACAATTAGGAATTATTTAAAAAACATGAATTTATTTCCATTGTAAAGTATTGATCAGATGTTTCATATCCTGCTGCAAAAATGCATTTACCGGGCGCAGAGAATCTTCATTGGGGGTAGCATCAAAATACAAAGCTCCGCGTAAAAAATGATGAATGCTGTCTGTCAAAAAAAACTGTTTAGCCGTGGCAACATTGCCTGAAACTTTAAAAAATATGCCGGTGATATTGTTAGGGGTATGCATCAGGCTGTCTTCAATCGAATAGGCTTTGACATCATTTTTATAGGTAAGATTATAAGAATCATTTACCATCTTTTCAAAACTGTTCACCCCGACAGAATCACGATACGTTCCGTCCTTATTTTTTATTTTATAAACCGAAGTGCCTCCGATCTTTTTGTAACTAATGAAAATGGTTCCATTAAAAGTGGGGAACTCAATATTAATCCAGTAAGGATTTTTCGCACCTTCATCAAAATAGGTAGAATCCTTTGCTATCCTTGCATACACAGGATATTCAAAAGTGTAAGGATAGCCGGGTAAATCGAAGGTGGTATATTTTTTCTGTGGAAAATCAATTTTAAAATACCCAATCTTTTTGGAAGTATAGTTTGAATTGCAACTAATGATCAACAAAGCAAAAAAGAAATAAATGATTTGACGCATCTGCCAATTTTTGTCCAAAGTAAAATGATTTATTTTTCTTGTTTTTGTTTCAATGTAAGCTTCACTTTTGCAATACGGTTTTTATTGATCTCAAGAACGGTGAAAATATAATTATTGGTTTCAAACTGCTGGTTCACCGTTGGG
>JBIQMJ010000019.1:0-7898 GCA_044463445.1 Segetibacter koreensis | reverse complement strand
AATCCAGCTAATGAATCACTTTCGCCACGCAGGAGATCAAAAGTATGTGTGGGAATTTTTAAAATTCTGCAAAGATCATTGATCATCGTTTTACCCTCGAAAATGTAATTAAAATTATCGATCTTTTTATTGCCGCTTTGCTCATCGTCAAACTCATCTTGTATATCGCCAATTATTTCTTCCATGATATCTTCCAATGTGATAATTCCCGACGTTCCTCCAAATTCATCAACCACAACAGCCATGTGTATACGCTTATTTCTGAAATCCTGTAAAAGATCTTCAATCAGTTTTTGTTCATGCACATAAAATACGGGTCGCATCAGGGAATGCCAATCAAGTTCTTGCTGGCCTACGTAGGGCAACAAATCTTTGGTATGAAGAATCCCAACGATTTCATCAAGATTGTTTTTATAAACGGGCAAACGTGAATAAGAAAATTCTTTTACTTTATTTAAAACCACACTAAATGGAAGCGAAGCCTCAATTCCACTTACATCCAGCCGTGGACGCATAGTTTGTTTAACGGTGGTGTTGCTGAATTTCCGGATGCCTTTTAAAATTTGTTTCTCTTCGCTGGAAGCTTTATTATCGGGCAAAAGATCAATGGCATCATCAAGCTGGGAATCCTCTTTGGTATTGTTTCCGGAGCGAAAAGCCTTTGTAACCGAGGCATCAAATGCCACCAGGCTTAAGCTGATTTTTGAAAGAAGGCTGTTAAAGACATCTACGACCATCGAAGAAGTTGATGCAAACCAAATCTTGTGATGGGTAGCCCATATTTTGGGAAGCACTTCACATGATAAAACCAAAACAACGCTTATAAAAATAATCTTTATGATCAAATTAATTATCACATGCATACCAAGAGATTCTATCCATTCATCAATAAGCAGGTTGGAAATTAAGATGATCCCTACATTCACAAAACTATTAGCGATCAGGAGGGAAGCCATCAGTGACTTTGGATTTTCCAGCAGGGTTACAATCCTTTTATAAGAAGGCTGCTGGCGGGTTTTGAGCATATTAATGTCCTTCAATGTCAAAGAAAAAAACGCCATCTGCGACCCTGAAAAAAGAAAAGATAAAACGAATAGCACCAGTAATATAAAAAACAGGATTGTAGTTGTAGAAGCGGGTGTAATGGCTATAATTGTAAGCAACTGATAACTATTTGATGACCAAATTAAGGTTTAAAAATAAAGATTAAATTGAAAATACGGCATTCAGTCATCGATTGAAGCCTACTCATCTTCGCTGTTATTTGGTTTTTCCAAATGCTCATGGGGGTCGTCAGGATTGATATCATTACGTTTGTCGAGCATAATAAGATTGTCTGCAATAATTTCTGTAATTATTTTTTTATTATGATCACGATCTTCCCAATACCTCGTTTTCAGATGCCCTTCAATATAAACGAGGCTGCTTTTGTGCAGGTACTTTTGCGCCAATTCAGCAAGGCCACGCCACAACACAATATTATGCCATTCCGTTTGTGATATGGCTTTGCCATTTTTGTCTTTATACGTTTCAGTTGTGGCCAATGGAAATTTTGAAACAGGAATATTTCCTTCCAGATATTGGATGTCAGGATCCTTTCCGAGATTGCCAATTAACATTACTTTATTAAGACCACGCATAAACTGTTTTTCTCCTTTTAAAAAATTTCAAATTAAAGATACATTTTTCTCTGCTAAATGTGAGGCTATAAATTTAGGGAACGGTAACAATTTTAATTGCTTTTTATTTACCCCGAAATAGTCAGCATTGACCAATGGCTTTTCAATTTTAATATGAATGAACCTCCCTGTTATGAGTTGATGAGTGAGCTTTTGAGATTTTTTAGGCGAGAGGTATTCGATGCGAAACTCTTCCTGATTTAAACTCTGTTGTATTTCTTCGTTTACTGTTATATCTGCGTTATCAATCCATTCTTTAGATTCGATTAATATGAATTCATATAAATTCTCCCAGATATCTTTTCCTTCTCTTTTGCGAACATAAAATGTGTTTTTATAGTGAACCAACAAATAATTAAAAAACCTGTTTTTCTGACTGATCTTCTTAGTATTCACTGGCAAAGTATTTACTTTGTTTTCAGAAAAAGCAATACACTTCTTTCGCAATGGGCATTCCAAACACAATGGTGCAGCAGGTTTGCAGATTGTAGCGCCAAAATCCATTAATGCCTGGTTGTATTTTCCGGGATATTTTTTGTCAAGAAGTGATTGGGCAAGTTTACTAAAATACTTTTTTCCTTCTGTAGAATTTACAGGAATGTATTTCCCAAAAAAGCGGGCCAAAACCCTTAATACATTACCGTCCACCACTGCATAAGGCTGGTTAAATGCAAAAGAAGAAATGGCAGAGGCCGTATAATTTCCGATTCCCTTCAGCGCGAGGATTTCTTCATGCTTTTTTGGAAAAACTCCGTTATGCTTTTCACAAATTAATCTGGCAGAAGCTATCAAATTCTTACATCTTGAATAGTATCCTAATCCTTCCCAAACCTTGTAAACCTCCCTATCTTTCGCGAGGGTCAATGCTTTCACCGTAGGAAAAAGAGCAATGAAGCGATTGTAATATTCCAGTCCCTGTTTCACCCTTGTCTGCTGCAAAATTATTTCGCTTATCCAAATCCGGTAAGGATCAGTTTCTCCTTTCCATGGCATTTGTCTTTTATTTTCAGACTCGTTCCATGCTATTAAAGTATTTGAAAAAAATTTAAAATTTTTCATTTAAAGCGAAATAAATAAATATTTTAATTGAATTAACCAAGTCCTTTCTGCCAATTTTATAAATAAAAAAAAGAAACATACACAAAAGATAATATAGCAGGTTATTACAATAAAGAGTGGTAAATTTGTCTTACCTGGTTGAAACATCTATTTATAAACACATTTTAATTTTTATCTAACTAAAAAGAGTTTAAAATGAGAAAAGCAGATTTAATTAACCGGATATCGGAAAACACGGGGATAGCCAAAGTGGATGTTCTCGTAACACTTGAAAATTTATTTAAGGAAGTGAAGAAATCACTTAGTGAAGGTGAAAATATTTATATCAGGGGATTTGGCAGTTTTATCACAAAAAAGAGAGCCGCAAAAATTGGCCGAAATATTAAAAAAAATACTGCCGTAGAGATACCTGAACATTATATTCCCGCCTTTAAACCTTCTAAAGAATTTGTTGATCAGATCAAAGAAAAGGATCTTCCCTAAAAGATCGTAATTCCTTAACTTTGCACCCTGATAAAAATCAAGATTCAGATTTTGAAGAAACAATTAATTTTAGCAGGGACAGGTGTTATTTTGGTATTCGTACTTTTTTTCTTTGGAAAAACAGCCGCTCCGAAAAAGGAAATGCCCGTATCGACAAAAGCTGAAACGCCTCAATTTAATATTAAGGATACACTTAGCGTACGGAAGCAGCAATTGTCTCCTGAGCAGTTGGTGTATGTGAACAATATTGAAAGCAGCATCAGCAGAGGCGATTTAAAAAACCAGAAAGTGAACCAATATACCAATTTGGCCAACTTCTGGAAAGATTCTGCCAATAAATTTATACCTTATATTTACTACTTAAGTGAAGCGGCAAAATTGGATAATTCAGAAAAAAAGCTCACCTTTGCAGCCCGATTGATTTTAGAGAGCATGAAGAGAGAGGATGATCCGGCTCAGAAGGTGTGGGAAGCGCAAACTGCCGCTACATTATTTGAAAAAGCCATCACGCTGGATCCCGGGAATAACGATCTGAAAGTTGGTTTGGGAAGTTGTTACGTTTATGGCGAAGGAATGATTGGTAATGCCGAGCAGACTATGAAAGGAATTCAGCAATTACTGGAAGTAGTAAAGAAAGATTCCAATAACATGCAGGCGCAATTGGTTTTGGGAATTGGAGGTGTCATTTCTACCCAATATAATAAAGCCATCGAGCGGTTGAAAAAGGTAGTGGATTTTGATCCACATAATATTGAAGCTGTTTCCTGGCTTGCCGATGCTTATGCCGCAGCCGGCGATAAACAAAATGCAATAAAATGGTACGAACAGAGTGAACATTTGGTTAATAATCCTGCGTTCACAAAAGAAATTAATGAGCGAATAAAAGCTTTGAAAGAAAACTGATAATTTTTCAGCAGCAACAATGGTAAATAAATTAAATTACTTATTTGCCTTTATTATAAAATAATTAAAAAACAATTTATGCCTTGTGGTAAAAAGAGAAAACGCCATAAAATCGCTACTCATAAGCGTAAAAAGCGTTTAAGAAAGAATCGTCATAAGAAGAGGTAATTATTTACTTTCTTTTACTTTCGCCTGCCGGTAAATCCGGCTTTATTCTTTTCCTTCTGTTTGTCTTAAACTGATTAAAGAATTTATAGTTTGAACAAGGAACTTATTATAAATGCTGCCCCACAGGCAGTTGAAATAGCCTTACTTGAGGATAAAAAGCTCGTAGAAATGCATAATGAAAATGCAAACGCAAGCTTTGGTGTTGGCGATTTGTATTTAGGGAAAGTAAAAAAATTAATTCCCGGGCTTAATGCGGCTTTTATTGACGTTGGCTTCGAAAAAGATGCCTTTCTCCACTATTCAGACCTTAGTCCTTATATCCGGTCTATTTTAAAATTTACCAAGTTGGCGATGAATGATACTTCGCCGGAAGGAATTAATTTTGAAAATTTTCAGGTGGAACCGGAAATCGTGAAAACAGGGAAGATTGCCGAGGTTTTAAGTGGCAAACCTAACATCCTTGTTCAGATTTTAAAAGAACCTATAGCTGCCAAAGGACCGCGGCTTAGCTGTGAAATTTCATTACCCGGACGTTATGTAGTTCTGACTCCTTTTAATGATATTATTGCTGTTTCCCGGAAAATTCATTCCTCTGACGAAAGAAAAAGATTACAGAAAATTATAGAAGCAGTAAAGCCTAAAAATTTTGGTGTAATCGTTCGCACTGCCGCAGAGGGTAAACCTGCTGCTGAATTGCATGATGATCTTTTGAGCCTTGTGGTCTCATGGAAAAATATGCAGAATAACCTGAAGGGCGCTGTTCCTCCCACTAAAATTTTGGCGGAAGAGGGTAAAACCAATAGCATTCTTCGTGATCTGCTTACTGAAGATTTTAATAAAATAGTGGTCAATGATAAAAATATTTACAACGACACTAAGAATTATCTTCATCGCATAGCTCCTGAAAAGATAGATATACTTTCCTTTCATAGTAATGGCTCCCCCGTTTTTGATTCTTATGGTGTAACCCGGCAGGTAAAGGCCTCCTTTGGAAAAACCGTCAATCTGCCCAGTGGTGCTTATCTTATTATTGAACATACAGAAGCCTTACATGTTATAGATGTAAACAGTGGGTATAAAAGTGTAGGAAATAACCAGGAACAAAATGCGCTTGAAACCAACCTCGAAGCGGCAGCTGAAATTGCCAGACAGTTGAGGTTAAGAGATATTGGCGGCATTATCGTTGTGGATTTCATTGATATGAAGCTTCCGGAAAACAAAAAGAAATTAGCAGAACAAATGGATTTGTTTATGCGAAAAGACAGGGCAAAGCATGCCGTTCTCGCCATAAGCAAATTTGGATTAATGCAGATCACACGGCAGAGAATGAAACCCGAAACCAACATCAACACGATGGAATTGTGCCCGAGTTGCGGCGGTACCGGAAAAGTTTCTTCTACTCTTGTACTTGAAGATGAGATCGAAAAGAATCTCAGCTATCTTATAATGCAAAAACACAAAGGATTAACAATCGAAGTTCATCCGATACTATTTGCTTACCTTACCAAGGGCTTCCCTTCCCGGCGCATGAAATGGAGCCTTAAGTTTAAAGAAAAAATAAAAATCCGATCCAATACGAATTACTATCTTACCGAGTTTCATTTTTTTGATAAAAGCAATGAAGAGATCAAGCTTCAATTGTAATTTTTTTTTTTAAATTTCCTGCTTCTTTTCTTCTGGTTTATTTTACCTTGCCCGTTTATTTTTCAGTTTTAGATTTGTAAATAATCATTTCTTATTATTAATACATAATCATGGCTTATCAACCGGATGAAAACAGGTATGGAAAAATAAATTACAGGCGCTGTGGAAATAGCGGCATTCAATTGCCTTCTATTTCGTTGGGGCTTTGGCACAATTTCGGCCAAATTGATGATTACGAAAACTGCCGGAATATTTTGCACACGGCTTTCGACAATGGAATTACTCATTTTGACCTTGCAAACAATTATGGCCCTCCCCCGGGAGCAGCTGAGGCCACATTTGGAAAGATCTTTAAGCAGGATTTCAGACCCTGGCGTGATGAATTGATCGTTTCATCCAAAGCCGGCTATAACATGTGGGACGGGCCTTACGGAGACTGGGGCTCAAAAAAATATTTGGTAGCAAGCCTTGACCAAAGCCTGAAAAGAATGGGCCTGGATTATGTAGATATTTTTTATCACCATCGTCCTGATCCGGAAACCCCTTTGGAAGAGACCATGAGAGCATTGGATCTTATGGTTCGCCAGGGAAAAGCGTTATATGTAGGCATATCCAATTATAAACCAGAAGAAGCCAAAAAAGCAATTGATATGCTGCGGCAGTTGGGAACTCCCTGCCTGATTGTTCAACCCAGGTATTCGATGTTTGACAGATGGATAGAAGATGGCTTGCTCGATCTTATGGGAGAAGAAAAAGTTGGTTGTATTACATTTTCATCGCTGGCGCAGGGCCTGCTTACCAATAAATACCTCAATGGAATTCCTGAAGATTCAAGAGTGGGCCGACATTTGAAGAATGGCGCCATAACTGAATCACAAATAACGGCAGAAACAATCAATAAAATAAAACAACTGAACGAAGTAGCACTTCACCGGAATCAATCTTTGGCGCAAATGGCCCTGGCATGGGTTTTAAAAGATGACAGGATTACTTCAGTAATACTGGGAGCCAGCAAAGCCCAACAGGTTACAGAAAGTATTGAAGCAACTAAGAATATTCAATTTAGCAAAGAAGAACTTGATAAGATTGATTTTATTTTACGCCAATAAATTCGTGTATACTTAACCATTACAAACCAAAATAATGGCTTCAAAAAGAATACTTGCCTTCAGTAGCTTACGGACCGGAAACTCCGGCTATCTCGAAAAAGTTGCTCCTGTCCTTAACCCCTTTTTTGGCAGTAAATCAATAAATATTGCTTTTATTGGTTTTGCTGACGTGAATAAAAAATATGAAGAATACGGGTTTGCGGTTCAGAAAAGTTTACAAAATCCCGGTTTAAAAATCAATATTGTTTTACCATCAAATGCAAATTCAGTAATTGAAATCTGTGATGCAATATTAGTTGGCGGAGGCAATACGTTCAAATTAATTCATGATCTGCAGGAATTACATTTGATAGAACTCATCCGTGCAAAAGTAAATAGCGGAACACCCTACATAGGCTGGAGTGCAGGTTCCAATATTTTGGCGCCTACGATTTCAACCACTAATGATATGCCGGTTATTGGGCCTCAATCATTCAATGCGCTCGGATTATTTCCGTTCCAGATCAATCCACATTATTATAATCAGAAAATAGCCGGGTTTAATGGTGAAAGCCGGGATGACCGGTTAGTTGAATTTTTAAAAATGAATACGAAGATTTCTGTTGTGGGTTTACCTGAAGGAAGCTATTTGAAATTGGAAAATAACAAATTGCAATATTTTGGCGAAATGGAGGGTATGTTATTTCAATCGGAAAACAGCCCGGCCGGATTTTCAAGAAGACCGATTCAATCGTCCGGAGATATTTCATTTCTTTTATAAATTCCCATAAAAAAACCATTCAAAAAATGAATGGCTCTTTGTCGGGGCGGCAAGATTCGAACTTGCGACCTCCTGCTCCCAAAGCAGGCGCGA
>JBIQMJ010000018.1:0-22579 GCA_044463445.1 Segetibacter koreensis | reverse complement strand
CGGCTCATCTTCTATTACCAGCACTTTTTTCTTCTGATCGTGCAAAAGATCCTCCAGGATCGCATCCTTATTATTTTCTTTTACGGATGCAGGATACATGTTTTCATCATAATTGGTAATGGTCTTAAATAAATAAGACGGCTGAACATTATTGGACATTTCTCCCTTTGTCTGATTTGTAGGGAGTGGAAGAGATACTTTAAAAGCAAGCCATTCATTTTCACCGGTAGCAATTATTTGTCCATCAAGCATTTGAACCAATTGTTGTGTAAAAGCAAGCCCAATACCCGTTCCGAATTTATCCGGCTTTTCATTATTTCTCGAAACCACATAAAATTTGTCAAACAACCGGCTTATTTGTTCGGGAGATAATTCATTACCCGAATTGGATACGGTGATCTCAAGTTGATGTTTCCCTTCATTTTCATTTGCTGAAAAAATCACCTGCTCATTCTTTCCTGAATATTTAAAGGCGTTGGATAAAAGGTTATACACTATTTTTTCAAGTTTGTCTTTGTCAATCATTCCGGAAATTCCTGATTTTATACCAAGTTCATAATGAATTGCGTTTTGCTCACTTAGAGTAATAAACGGTTCTGCGAGATTATTTAATAACTCCGAAATATCAGCATGCTCATATTGATTTTCAAAAAAGCCAGCTTCAACTTTTCTAAATTCCAATAATTGATGCACCAGGTAAGTAAGTTTGGAAGCCTGCTGGTGAATTAAGGATAAAAAATACGGTTTTTCTTTATTGGTGTTATTTATAGGTTTATCCAAAAATCTTTCGGTAGCGCCCATGATCAATGTCAGAGGCGTTTGTAATTCATGGGCAATGTTCGTAAAAAAACCAAGCCGGTTCTGATGAATTTCATCTTCTTTTTTTCTCAATAAGTGTTCTACTTCTAACTGGTGTTTTATTTTAAGTTTATTTTTCCGGTAGCGGTAAATGAGATAAACGATGGTTGACAATAGTAAAGCATACACCAGAAAAGCAAAAGAAGTAAGCCAGAAATATTGTTTTACTTCAAGTGTGAGCAAAGTCATTTCTTTTGTCCAGGCGCCTTCCCCGTTGCTCCATTTAATTTTGAGGTTATAATTGCCTGGTAAAATATTGCTATAAATAATTTTTCCGGTGGTTCCGGCATAATGCCATGTTTTATCATAGCCTTCCAAGAAATAACTGTATTCACATTTATCTGCGTTTAAAAAACTTAGCGCTTTTATATTCAGTTCAAAAAAATTATCTTTTCTGCCGGTCGAAAAATCAAGTGGATTATCAGCAACCCGGTTTAATACGGTAAATCCATTTTCTTCAGTTGTTTTGCCTCCGACAGAAATATCAGAAATACACAGATTGGGAAGCCAGTTGGTCTTGTGAATATTTTGCGGCAAAAAATTATTAAAGCCATACGTACCGCCAAAAAATAAATTGTCCAGGCTGTCTTTCCATACGGCTCCATCGCAAAATTCATTGCTCTGCAATCCATCTGATTGCTGGTAATAAGAAACTTTCAGATCAGAGGGATTTACTTTTGCCAGCCCTTTATTGGTACTTACCCAAATCTGGCCGGATCTGTCTTCCTCAATGGCATGAATGGTATTATTCGGCAATCCGTTGGCCGTTGTTAATTTTTGAAACACAGGCTCCTCTTTTATTGCTTCACCGTTGTTGATCAGGTTTAGTCCATAACTGGTGCCCACCCATATCCGATCGTGGGAGTCTTTAAAAACCGTGAGCACATCGTTATTTGACAAACTGCCTTCATAGGTGAAGGCTTTAAAATTTTTAAATTTCCTGGTTTTCTTGTTTAATAAACTCAATCCTCCATACCTGCATCCGATCCAAAGCTGGTTGTTGTCGCCTTTTTCAAGAGAATAAATAATATCATTGGCAGGACCGGTATCACTGTTATTGAAACTGTATTTTTCTAAAAAAACAACAGAGAGATTTCCGTTTTGGTCCACGTCAATTTTTAAATGGATCAATCCATAACCACTGGTTCCGAGCCACAATGAATTGTCGGTATCCTGCAGAATAGCATAAACAGAGCCAAATTCCGGCCAGGTATTGTGGCCCTTTATGCTCGCCCATTTATTGAATTTTTTATTTTTCAGATCGTACACACCAATACCTTTTCCGTCAGTACCGATATAAATCAGTCCGTCATTTCCTTTTTTAAGGGCGTAAACAGAGTTATTATCGAGTTGCCCTGGCGCCAGGAAATAACGCTTCTTTCCGGAAGGATCTTCCATCTCCCAAAAATTGGGATACATGATGATTCCACTACCTTTTGTACCTACCCATAAATTTCCATTCTCTTCACAAAAAGCCCTGACAGATTTATTGTATGGCATCCCGTTTTCAGAAGTGGTTACCGTTCCAAAAGATTTTGTTTTTGGATAAATTTTTAAGATGCCGTTGCCATCAGTGCCATACCACAAAATATCTTCAGTACCCAACGACCAGGAGGTAATTTTAATATCCTGCATTTGTTTTTTTTCTTCAGCAAGAAAATCAGAAGGCTGAAAGTTGTTGTCAAAAACGCCATAGCCTTTGGAAGCCCAGCCCAATAAATAATGATCACGATAAAAGATCATTGAGCTCAGGCTGTGGGGCATTTGAAGCAATAGCCTTGAAGAAAATGTTTCCGGGTTTACCGCATAAAGCTTCTCATCTGAAGTAGCATAAAATATTTCATTACGGATCAGAAAGAAATTAGCAATGCCCTTTTTCTCTTGGAAGGTATAATACAACTGAAAATTATTGGGTCCATTTTTATATAAGTCCAACTGGCCATCGCTATTCAGCAACAATAACTGGCCTTCGTTATCAAATGCAATTTTTGTTATTTTAAAATTTTGTTTGGGAAGTTGACAAATCTTGAAAGAATCCGCTTTTTCATCATAGCGGCTAAGCCCGTTTTTTTGGCTCAGGCAATAAACAGTCCCGGTATTGTTTATGGCAATTGCATATTCCTGTTCACTTATTTTTCCCTGCTGGTCCTGGTTATAAAAATAGTTATAGAATTTTCCGGTGCGTTTTTCATATCTCGATATACCTTCAATGGTGCTGATCCAGATGTTGCCATTCTTGTCTTCGGTAATATTTTGGATCACATTGCTTCCGATGCTTTTGAAGTCATTTTCCTTGCTATAATTAAATACGTGGAAGGTGGAACCATCATACATATTTAATCCATCCCAGGTAGCTATCCAAAGTAAATTGTCGCCATCGGTATAAAGCTTGTTGATGGAACTGTTGGAAAGGCCATTCCGGTTATCATAATGCTGGATATAAAAAGGCGCAGGCTGCTGTGCATTTGCATTAAGGCAAAAGAAAAACAAAGAAGAAAGCGTATAAAAAAATTGCAGGATTCGTCTCATTTCACCAATATTGATCAACATCAAACAAGAATTTTAGCAAAAGCTATGTTACAGTTATCTACCTTTAAAAATAAGGGATTTTAAATTAAGATACGAATTGGTTTTACTATGAAAGCGATGGTCAAACATTGCAATTCTCGCGAACAGATAAATACGCTTGCAGTGAAAGAATAATTAAGCGTATTTCTTATTTGGCGTCATGTCTGAGATTTGAAAGACAAACAAATATTTTTCATTTATTGCTCCTATCCCGGAGTTTGATCAAAAGCTCCTTCGGGGGCTGTTGGGACGTCTTCGTCTTCGATCGGATTTTCATAATCAATTCCCTGTCTTTTTAAAACCCCCTTTACAAAAAATGCGAAGAAGGTGATATAGGCATAACAAAGAAGAGGAATCCAGTAAGATTCATGGATGCCAGAACCAACCACTGTATTTCTTGATTCAAGAAAATCTGCCAGCTTACCTTGTATAGGGGGAATAACGCCACCTCCAAGGATCATCATAATCAGAAAAGCAGAGCCTTGTGTGGTATATTTTCCAAGCCCGGCTACAGATAAAGTAAAGATGGCCGGCCACATAATAGAACAAAATAATCCGCCGCTGATAAATGCATAAATCGCAATTTTTCCTGTAGTGGCTAGTCCAATTGCCATTGCAATTACGCCCAGTAGTCCAAAGATCATCAGCATTCGCGCGGGCTTGTCTTTGCTTACATAAAAAGCGCCAATCTGTATCAACACGCAAATAATATAATAATACAGGATATTCACCTCGTATCCTGAAGCCGAGTTTACCAGCAAAACAATGGCAAAGGCAACCATCGGAACTACAAAAGTGAGTAATCTTTTTGCGGATGCGGTTAACTCAAAAACTGATATAGAGCCTACCCAACGTCCAATCATCAAACTGCCCCAATACATGGAAATATAAAGCGCTGCCTGCGAAGAAGGAATGCTTCCAAATTCTGGCTTGCTCAGGAGATCACTGATATTACTTACTATCGTAACTTCTGTTCCTACATACAGGAAGAGCGCCAGCATTCCCAAAACCAATTGAGGGTATTTCATTGCGCCCCAGCCAATGGCATTTTTTTTCGCGCTTATATAAGAGATTAATAAAGTCAGCACTACTACTGCTAATGCGCCAAATAACCATTTTACGCGGTAGGTTTCCATCGCGATTCTTTCTGTATCAGATGCATTGGTAAGATCCACCTTATAGCTGCTGAACACCGGCACAAACATAATAATCAAAAGGCCCGTCATAATGAGCAAAGAATACAAAGCCTTATTAGCTTTTTCTGTTTTTTCTGTTGAAATACCATGAGGCACTTTTTTTGAAAATTGGAATAATAAAGCAGCGGCAATGAAAAGTACGCCTACGCAACTGTATAAAACAATTACTTTACTAAGGCTGAGGCCCGCTATCTGTTCATCAGTTATCGCTGCGGTAGTTCCAAACAAAGCAAACGCTACCACCAAAGGGCCGATCATCGTTCCAAATGAATTGACACCTCCGCCCAGGTTCACGCGGCTGTTTCCTGTAGAAGGATCTCCCAATTCAATTGCGAAAGGCTGGGCCGCGGTTTGTTGTAATGAAAAACCAAGAGCCACAATAAATAAACCCGCAAGCATGCCCACAAATGCATTGGCATTTACAGCGATGATCATTGCCACTGCGCCCAGCGCAGAAAATAATAAACCATAAACAATACTCTTTTTATATCCCCATTTGGCAACGAGGTCTTTTCCTCCAAATGAACTGTAGGCAAAGAGTGCAAGAGCCCCGATATAATAGGCGAGATAGAAAGCAAAGTCTATGAGTTGGCTCTGAAACTGGTCAAGATGGAAATAATGTTTGCAAAAAGGAATAAAAACGCTGTTGCCAGCGGCAATAAATCCCCAGAAAAAAAACACCACAACGAGTGTACTTAAAGCGCCATAGTTGGTAGGTTGAAGTTTTCCGCCGGAAGGCTTTACAGGTTTGGATAAATTCATTGAAGGAGTAGCCATTTGAAAATATAGTTTATGATAAATTGAGGAATGAAAATATAGATTTTTTTCAAAGTAAGTGCTTTTATTATAATTTTTTAAAAAGAAAAATCATGCTTAATTTGAAGCGCTAATTATTTTTTATGGAAATTATTCATGTAAGTGCAGAATGTTATCCGGTTGCAAAAGCAGGAGGGCTGGGAGATGTGGTAGGCGCATTGCCAAAATACCAGAACAAGCTGGGCCACATAGCCAAGGTAGTAATGCCAATGTACCGGACTAAATTTTTGTACGAACATTCTTTTGAGGTAGTTCATAAAGGTGCGTTTGGAATGTCTCATTATTGGTTTGAATATACAATTATTAAAGAGGCCAATAATGTTCTTGGATTTGACCTTTACCTGATTGATATCAATAATTTATTAGACCGTGAAAAGGTATATGGATATGATGATGATATAGAAAGGTTTATGGCTTTCCAGATCGCTGTGGTGGATTGGATTAGCAAATGGCATCATCGTCCGGATATTATTCATGTTCACGACCACCAATCAGCACTGGTTCCTTTTATGATGCAAAATTGTTTTGCCTACCGGCATCTTTCTTCCATCAAAACCATTCTCACTATTCATAATGCCCAATACCAGGGATGGATGGATTGGGGCAAATCATGGTATATTCCGGCATGGGATAATTATAAATGGGGAATGCTGGAATGGGATCACACCATTAATTCGCTGGCATGTGGTATTAAATGTGCTGCAAAAGTAAATACCGTAAGCCAGGGATATCTCCAGGAATTGCGTTACAATGCCAACGGGCTTGAAAGCCTTTTTTATTATGAAAGAGGAAAATGTTTTGGAATTTTAAATGGGATTGATACCGAAGTATGGGATCCGGAAACTGATCATTATCTCGAATCGAAATTTGGAACGGATAATTTTAAAGAAGGAAAATCAAAAAATAAAAAAGAATTGTGTGTTAAATTCAATTTGGATGAATCCAAACCATTGATCATTTTTATTGGAAGGCTGGTGGGTGAAAAAGCAGCCGATCTTTTGCCGGGAGTAATAGGAGATTCTATTTATTATATGGAAGGCAGGATGAATTTTTTGGTTCTGGGCAGTGGTGAAAAATATATAGAAGATCAATTGACTCATATGCATCACCATTTGTTTGGCTATTATAATCCACAGATTGGATACAATGAGCGGCTTAGCCACAGGATGTACGCGGGTGCAGATTTTTTATTAATGCCGAGCCGGGTTGAACCTTGTGGTTTAAATCAAATGTATTCTTTGCGATATGGCACTGTTCCGATTGTCCGGCGAACGGGTGGCTTAAAAGACACAGTGAAAGATTATGGAGAAGAAGACGGATTTGGAATTTGCTTTAATACAGATTCAGTGGGCGACATTTGTAATGCCATTTATCGCTCACTCGGATTATATCAGGATCATAAAAAAATGAATCAAATTATAAAACAAATCATGGAAATAGATCATAGCTGGGAAAAAAGCGCTGAGATTTATATCAACTTGTATAATTCATAATGGCAGAATTTTTTGACTTAAATTATTTTTAAAAGATGGAGGCTTCAAACAATTTGATTAAAGTATCAGCTACAACGGATTTTATTCTGATTTTCAAACCCGGTAATTGTCAATATAAAACTTCCTTTCTAATTTTATAAAACAAAAAACTATGCAGACAAATATGTGGATCAGCAAATCGGTAATTGCCGTGATTCTTGGAGGCGGCGCAGGCAGCCGCTTATATCCTCTTACACGAAGCAGAAGCAAACCTGCCGTTCCGATTGCCGGAAAATACCGTTTGGTGGATATACCCATTTCGAACTGCATCAATTCAAATATCAACCGGATTTTTGTACTTACTCAATTCAATTCCGCTTCCCTGAACAAGCACATCAAAAACACCTACCAGTTCAGCAATTTCAGCAGTGGTTTTGTAGATATTCTTGCCGCTGAGCAAACGCCCGAAAGTTCTGAATGGTTCCAGGGAACAGCAGATGCCGTAAGGCAATCTTTAAAATATCTGGTGACCAAAGATTGTGATCATGTATTGATCCTTTCCGGCGATCAGTTGTACCAGATGGAATTCGGAACCATGTTTCGCAATCATGCCAAAGAAGGCGCTGATATTACGATTGCCACTATTCCTGTCACTGAAAAAGAAGCTACAGAATTTGGTATTTTGAAATCAGATGAACAAAGTAAGATCACTTCTTTTATAGAAAAGCCAGGTTTGGATTTGTTACCCGACTGGATAAGTGAAACAAGTGAAGAGATGCAAAGCAAGGGCAAACATTATCTCGCCTCAATGGGAATTTATCTTTTTAAAAAAGAAGTACTTATAGATCTTTTGGAAAACAAGAAAAAAAATGCGACAGACTTTGGTAAAGAAATCATTCCCTTTGCCATACAGGATCATAATGTTTGTAGTTATCAATATAATGGCTATTGGACTGATATTGGAAATATAAGTTCATTTTTTGAAGCCAACCTTGCTTTAACTGACGAACTTCCGCCATTTAATTTGTTTCATAATGAACAAAGGGTTTATACCAGGCCAAGAATGTTACCGCCCGCAAAATTCAGTGGTACTACTATGTTGAATACGATCGTTTCTGACGGTTGTATTATCCATGCAGAGCGTCTTGAGCATTCTGTAGTGGGGATCAGGACAAGAATTGGTTACGGAACGAAGATATATAGCACCTACCTTATGGGAAGCGATTACTATGAAACTATTGAAGACATGGGATTCGATGAGGAGCGTGGCCTACCTAAACTGGGAATAGGGGACAACTGTTATATTAATCATGCCATTATTGATAAAAATGCCCGCGTTGGAAATAACGTAAGGATCAATGGCGGCGCCCATCTTCAAAACACTGACCATGAATTATATACTGTAAAAGATGGGATAGTTGTGATAAAAAAAGATGCGATTCTTCCGGATGGATTTGTGATTGAGTAGAGATTCTTTTAAAAACTTTTCAAAGAATTCCGGATAAATTATTCGGAATTTTTGTTTTAGGACAAAATAAAAATTCATTTTATTTATTGTTTCACTGCTAAAATTAATACACTCAATTTTCTTTTAATATTATTTTTTCCAAAAAAAGTCTTTGATAATAAATTCCTGTATTTTTATCAAAGTGTATTTTTTACATCATTTACTAAACCATTGCTATGTCATCATCACATCCTGTTCCAAAGCATCGACTCACTTTCAGGCAAATCATTAATATGAGTTTTGGATTTTTTGGAATCCAATTTGGATTTGCTTTGCAAAACGCCAATGTTTCCCGCATTTTTCAAACGCTCGGAGCAGAGATTGATAAAATCGGATTTTTATGGATTGCCGCACCACTAACAGGTTTGCTTGTACAACCGATCATCGGTTATATGAGCGACAGAACCTGGCATCGCAAATGGGGAAGAAGAAGACCGTTCTTTTTTATCGGTGCAGTACTTGCTTCCATCGCACTTTTTTTAATGCCTCAATCAACGATGCTTTGGATGGCCGCGGTTTTACTATGGATACTTGATGCTTCCATTAATATTTCTATGGAACCTTTCAGGGCTTTTGTTGGGGATAAACTTACATCCACTCAAAGAACTACCGGCTTTGCCACACAAACTTTTTTCATCGGCCTTGGTGCTGTCATTGCTTCTTTGCTGCCTTACATTTTTACCAATGTTTTTCATATCAGCAATACTGCTCCTGAAGGACAGATCGGCGATTCCGTAAAATATTCTTTTTACATAGGAGCGATAGTTTTTTTTCTTTCTGTCTTGTGGACGGTCATCACTTCAGATGAATTGCCTCCTGAAAATATTGAAGAATGGAAACAGGAAAAGGCGCAATCGAAAGGAATTGTAATTGCCGTGAAAGAAATTACCAAAGGAATTTTTTCTATGCCGAAAACGATGGGGCAGCTTGCAATTGTTCAATTTTTTACCTGGGTCGGTTTTTATTGTATGTGGTTGTATTCAACTCCGGCGATTGCACAGAACGCGTATGGAACAATTGATGCAACTTCCAAAGGTTACCAGGATGCCGGTGATTGGGTGGGAGTGATGTTTACAGTTTATAGTGGAATTTCTGCTATTGCGGCTTTCCTTCTTCCTCTTCTTGCAAAAAAAATTAGAAGGAAATTTACTCATCTGATTTGTTTGATCATTGGAGGCGTTGGACTGGTTTCAATGATCTACATCAAATCGCCGCAAATTCTTTTATTGCCAATGATTGCCATTGGGCTTGCCTGGGCTTCTACCTTAACAATGCCTTACGCGATTCTTGCCGGCGCTTTGCCTCCTGCAAAAATGGGATTTTATATGGGCGTTTTTAATTTCTTTATTGTGATTCCGCAACTGGTTGCTTCATTTGTAATGGGCTTTGTAATCAAAGATATTTTTCATGAACAGGCGATTTATGCACTCGTGATTGGCGGTGTTTGTATGGCTATAGGAGGAATTATGAATTTGATTGTAGTGGATAAAGATGAGAAAGTGGAACCGGTGATGGAATATCATCTGGCAGAAAGTTAAATTCAAAAAATAATAATCAGCAAATTCGCACAAAATATATCATGAAAAGAAACACTCTTTTTTTATTTTTTACTTTTTACTTTTTCTCCAACCTATCAGCTCAAAATAATTCCTACAAATGTTATCCAACCAACTGGTGGGTAGGAATGAAATGGAATGAAGTGCAGATTATGATTCACGGAAATGGTATTGGTAACGGCGATGCCTACACGATAAATTATCCCGGTGTAAAATTGGAAAAGATCAATAAGGTTGAAAATAAAAATTATGTTTTCCTTGATGTCAAAATTTCTCCTTCTGCGAAGCCAGGAATGATAAAAATTAAGGTGAAAGAAAGCCTGACTTCATTTGATATTAATTTTGAATTGAAGAAAAAAAGAGCAGGAAATGGAACCGCTTTCGCTCAGGGAGTTACTTCCAAAGATTTTATTTATCTGATCATGCCGGATCGCTTCAGCAATGGCGATACGGCCAATGATCGCATCCCGGGAATGCGCGATCAAAGCCTGGATCGTGATTCAGTTTATGCCCGTCATGGCGGCGATTTAAAAGGAATTGAAAATCATTTGGATTATCTGAAAAGCCTTGGCGTTACTACGTTATGGCTGAATCCGGTTATTGAAAATGACATGCCCAACCGAACTGAACATGGGTACGCCTTTACCAATCATTATAAAATAGATCCAAGAATCGGCGGAGAGAAGGCGTATCAAAATTTAATTGATGATGCACATTCGAAACACATGAAAATCATCCAGGATGCAGTTTATAATCATGTCGGCAGTTATCATTTTACGGTGCTTGATCCTCCAATGAAAGATTGGCTGCACCAATGGCCAGCTTATACCAACACCACGTTCAAAGACCAGGTTCTTTTTGATCCTCATGCAAGCGAAGTAGAGAAAAAGAAAATGAGTGATGGATGGTTTACACCCTCCATGCCCGATCTCAACCAGGAGAATCCATTTGTTGCGAATTTTTTAATTCAGCATGCTATCTGGACTGTTGAAGAATTTGGAATTGACGGTTGGCGCATTGATACGTATGCCTACAATGATTTGGATTTTATGAACCGTTGCAACAAAGCTTTGATGGATGAATTTCCTCGCCTTACGATGTTTGGTGAAACATGGGTTCATGGAGTAATCAATCAAAGTTATTTTGTGCAGAACAAATACAATATTCCTTATAAAAGCAATCTGCAGGCGCCAACTGATTTTCAAACTTTATGGGCCATCACAGATGCGATGACAAAGAATTTTGGATGGAATGAAGGCATCAATGAAATGTATACAACATTGGCGCAGGATTTTGTTTATAAAGACCCGATGCGCAATGTAATTTTTTTAGACAATCATGATCTCTCAAGATTTTATTCCGTTGTCGGTGAAGATGAGATGAAGTATAAAGCTGCGTTGACGTGGCTTTTTACCTGCCGCGGCATTCCTGAATTATATTATGGTGATGAAGTGGGAATGACAGGGTTTACCTCGCCAAATGATGGTTATGTGAGAAAAGATTTTCCCGGCGGTTGGGCTTCGGATTCATTAAATAAATTTACTGTTGCAGGCAGAACCCCAAAGGAAGAAAGAATCTGGTCATACATTGCAAAGCTTGCCAATTTCAGAAAAAATTCATCCGCAATTGCAACCGGAAAGATGATGCAATTCGCACCGCAAAAAGGCGAATATGTTTTCTTTCGTTACGACAGCAAACAAACAATTATGACGATTTTAAACACTGCGAAAGAAAAATTGCAAATAGAAATGAAAAATTATTCAGAGAGAACGAAAGGATTTACTAAAATAAAAAATATAATTACCGGTGAAGAAAAACCAATCGCTGATTTTTCTTTAGAACCAATGGAGAGCGGCGTTTGGCAGTTAGAGAAATAAAGAAGTCCCGCTTTTTTCTTCGTGTAACATAATTTGATTAATTAATATGATGAATAAATAATTGATTGTTGGTATCAATTCATTATTACCGACGAGGAAAAGGAAAGTTTGGTTTTTCAAAAGATTGAAATCAAAATAAAAATTGAGAATATTTCTTTGTTGACTGTGGCCACTATCGATTTTGCCAATAAAAAATTTCAGCATCCGAAGCCTAAACAAAATATAGCTGAAGGGTAAAAAAATTATCTTTGCTAATAAACCAGATTATGAGACACGAAGCCATCTCTGTTTTTGACATGTTTAAAATAGGAGTAGGCCCATCCAGCAGCCATACCCTTGGCCCATGGCGCGCTGCACAATTATTTGTCAAAACACTAACTGATAAAAAAAGGCTAAGCCAGGTTGTATCCCTTGAAATATTATTGTATGGTTCTCTTGCCAAAACGGGCAAAGGACATGGAACTGATATTGCTGTGCAACTCGGCCTGAAAGGTGAAGATCCGGTCACCTGTGATGTTCATCTAATCAATGAAAAAATCAATCAAATAAAGTCAGATAAAAAAATTTTGATCAATGGGACACATTTCATCGATTTTGATCCGGGCGAGGATATTGAATTTTTAAAAACGGAATCACTTCCTTATCATCCGAACGCACTGACTTTTATTGCAGTTTTGGAAAATGGCGAACACTTATCAGAAACCTACTATTCTATCGGAGGTGGTTTTGTAAAAAAAGAAGGAGAGGAGGAAAATGATAATGATGATGTGCTTTTGCCCTTCCCGATTAATGATGCAGGTGATTTAATCCACTGGTGTATGCAAACGGGAATGAATATAAGTGAAGTGGTGATGGAAAACGAAAACGCCTGGCGAACAGAAGATGAGACACGGAAAGGGCTTTTGCAGATCTGGAAAACCATGAGTGAATCTGTTTATTTAGGTTGCCACACACAAGGAATATTGCCCGGCGGATTAAATGTAAAAAGAAGAGCGCCGAATGTAAATAAAAAATTATTAGCCGGAAAAGAATATGCTGATTTTGATTCGTGGATAAAAGTGATCAGGGAAGGAGGTAACGATTTTAAATACATCCTGGATTGGGTAAGTTGTTTCGCCCTGGCTGTGAACGAACAAAATGCCGCTTTTGGAAGAGTGGTCACTTCGCCTACCAATGGAGCCGCAGGAGTGATTCCGGCTGTTTTGGGATATTATATTATTTTTTGTGATGGAGATTCTGATGATAAGATCATCCAGTTTTTATTAACAGCTTCAGAAGTGGGAAGCATCTTTAAAAAGGGCGCTACTATCTCTGCTGCAATGGGAGGCTGCCAGGCAGAGATCGGAGTTTCTTCCTCGATGGCTGCGGCAGCGCTGACTGAATGTATGGGCGGAACACAAAGACAAGCATTGATGGCGGCTGAGATAGCAATGGAACATCACCTGGGAATGAGTTGTGATCCTATCTCTGGTCTGGTACAAATTCCCTGCATTGAAAGAAATGCTATGGGAGCAATAAAGGCGATAACTGCCAGCCAGCTATCACTGCAAAGTGCGCCGGATTTTGCAAGAGTAACATTGGATAATGTAGTAAAGACTATGTGGGATACAGCAGTGGATATGAACAGTAAGTATAAAGAAACTTCAGACGGAGGATTGGCGGTGAATGTGCCGCTCGGGCTGAGTGAATGTTAGCAAAAGACTTTTTAATATCGTGTACTCCTCACCGTTAGTTGAATATTTCAAACAGGGTAATTGATATAGCGGACTGATAACTCATAATGCCTGTTTGAGTGCAACTCCGGAATGATTATCAGGTGTCTGCTTTTGTGCCACGAAGTATCATTGTCTTCGCCACCGGTAAGTTCGTATTCAAGGGAAGAATCGGGAAAATTGGCATTAGGTTTTCTTTTAGGGGAGAATGTGAATTTGGTATTTCAGATGCTAATTGGCAAAATAAAAAATCCACTTATTTATTGGCTTACTGTTTTTTGATCTTCGATCCTGTTTATACAATTCGCCAAAGCACGAAATACATGATAGGTTCCCTTCCATATCTGGGCCTTCAATGAAGTTTTTCGTTGCGGTTCCTGGTCAATACCTCCTTCATACCAATCGCCATGTTCGTGATCAATTAAGTATGTCTGAACATATTGCCATTCTTTAAGGAATTTTTGCCGGTAGTTCATTGGATCGTGTGGGTACATATAAGAAAACATAAGCAAGGTGTTAAGCGCCTCGGCTTGTGCCCACCAGTTCTTGCTTTTGTAGGTGATTGTCAATCCTGGCTTATCTTTAAAATAATAGCCTTCATCATAAAAGCCGCCCAACGAATCGTCCCAACCATTATGCAACGCATGATCAACCATTTTCTTTCCAATAGCTGCTGTCTTTGCATCGTGCATATTACCCAACGCTTCGGTGGCTTCTTTCATTAAATAAGCCGTCTCTACATCATGGCCAAAAGAAACGTGGTCTATGTAATGATTCTTTTTGATGACAGCATCAGAAGAGTCGCGGTAGGAGACAGGCTTCCAGTCGTAAGTGAAATACAATTGAAGGTAGCCTTGCCGCGTGACAATTGTGTCTCGTATTAAATGAAGCATTTCCTGCAGTCGCTCTTTAACCAGGGGATCTTTCCAAACTTTATACAATTCAGTAAACGCTTCCAAAAGATGAATGGAGCTGTTTTGATCTTTATAGCCAATGTCAGATGTGGACGGTATTTCAGTGGTACGTGTTACGCGTGAACCATCCCTGTTGAGGTATTGATAATAGCCTTTGTAAACAGGATCATGGCTATATTTTTCCAGCCATAGAAAAGTTTTTTTTGCGAGGTTTAGCCCAGCAGTATCTCCTGAACATTCATAATAAGCGGACAATCCATAGATGGCAAATGCATTTCCATACGCTTCTTTATAAATGCTTTTCGGTGTGCCATCTCTTGCTACCATATTATAAAAGCCGCCGTATTTTTTATCCCACATCTTATCGCGCAAAAAATAAAATCCGTGCCTCGACATGGAAATGTAGGAGCTATCATGATAAAACATGGCTGCCTTAGCAGTTGACCAGGCGTGGCGTGCCTGCGTTACAATCATTTTATCCTGTGTGCCCACTGGTTTAATATCGTAAGAAAAACTGCTTAGGTATCCGCCATAAAGTGTGTCAATATTTCGCGGATAATATATATTGATGAGGCCTTGTTTTGCGGCATAGCGCATTTGCGATTCAATGGTATCGAGATTGGTGATTTGGGCAAATGAAGAAGCCCAAATAAAAAATGTTGCGGTTAATAATTTCAATTTCATACAAATGCTTTTAAAAAAATTTAATTCTAAAAAACATCAGTAAACGAATAAATTTCAGCATTTTTTATTCTGAAAAACCAAACCTTCGTAGAAACGAACATTGAACTAACCTACCTTATTAGCTTATAAAAATATCATGTAGAATAAGGTAATAAGGTTACTTCTAACTTTTTTATTATTTCTACTAAGGTTTAACAAGGGCCGGAACAAAATCGTGTTCTGAAACCTTTCGTGGTCAATCGTTCAGGCCGCCGAAGAAAGCGTCCCGACCGTATAAAAATCCTACCATCTCTAACCTGCCCGGTAGGCAAGTCCTATAAATCATAGTTCAGACGATAATATCACTTCGCACCCAATATCTTATTCGCTGCCAGCACCAAAAACAAATAATCCGTCGTGCCGCCGCCCAACACATATTCGCCCTGTTGCCACAAGTAAGGAAATGCCAGCAACTCCGGAAAATCAGGACGAATCAATGCCGTTCCTGATGCAATGCCACCGGGAATATAATACCAATCTGCGCGGTTAAATCCATACGCCGGTATCATGGAATGTGCGCCCACGCCCGATGCGAACGAAGCAGTGTTGGTGCCTGGGTGACAACCTAAAATAAAATTCAGGGAAGCCAGCATGTAGTCATCTGAAACGATTTTTGGAAAAGCCGCGTGCAAAAAATATTGCTTGTAGCCAAAATGCTGAATGTCCCAACCGGCGCCCCAGATGTTGGGTTTGTAAGGAACCTGGTAAGGCGTTTGTTTTGCCTGCGTTTGAATGGTATCAAACAAAACTTTTACTGCGCCTGTGATGGTGTTGGTAAATCCGGCGTCATTTATCAGCGGCAAAACGCGGCCAACTACCCAGCCATAATTATTAATTTGATTCGCAATCGCCTCTTTATTCGCCACTAAAAAATCGGCATACTTTTTATCTTTTGTGGTAATGTACAATTCTGTCGCCAGTTCAATTCTGTCGCCGGGGCGCTTGTCCTCAGTGTTGTTCCAAACCTGCTCTGCAATGGTCAAACAATCATTGGCGAGCGAATCATTGAAATCCTTCATCACGCGGTTGGCAGCGGCCAAAGCACCTGCCACTTCCAGGCTTCTGCGTGGGTTATCTTCTGTAAACACCCAGCGGTCGTCAGGAGAATTGGGCAAGCCCACAGCAGGTGTATCCACGGTTGATTTTACCTCGTTATAAAATTTATTGTCTGTTATATTTGCCGGGTCGCCAAGCGTTGTATATTGCCTCATTGTGGGTTCAATGATGCCGCGATAAAATCTTCCCATGCTTTTGTATCCTCCAACGATTGATAACAGTCCGTGTTCAATTTGCTGCAACACATCAGGCTTGCCATCTGGTTCCTGGATTTCTACCACATGCGTTTGCTGGTTGATGGTGGTGTTATCATATTTTACATCAAACGCTTCATAAGCTAACGTTAACCCATACACGGTTTCTGCCTGCGACTCCACGCGCAAATCAAAATCGCCTGCATCATGCCATCCGCCCGCGTTTAAGCCGGGCACCGTTTCGCCGGATTTATATTTCGTAAGTGTGGAAGACCTCTGGATATATCCGTCAAAATGATTGGAATCTGTTGGCGCCATGCGCGCATCATCCATGTGGCACCAGCCGTGCCATACCTTATATTTATCATTCACCCTCATGTGGCACATCTGCGCCGGCAAAAAATATTCAAGCGTTGGCTGCCACACATTTTCAGCATACACGCTGTCACTTATCTGGAAAACATTCGTGGTGTCATTTCCGTATTTCACTACGTACATGCCCGGCCTTTTTATTTTTGAAAAATCAAACTGCAAATAATGATAACGCAAAAAGTTGCCCCAGTCTTTCGGCGTCGATTGCAACACGTTTTCAAAGCCGCCATTTTCATTCACACGCAATAAAGTGGCATTCATTTTTCTTTTATCTTTTGCATCCAATTCTATCACGGCAACTTTTTGTTGCGCAGGATGATAACCTACCTGTGACACCTGCACCACGGGCTTCGACATCCAGCCGTCGATAGCATGTGGCGTAACTAACCATTCAACCGCGCCTTTTGTTTTTCCTTTTTGAATAAGCGAGCGCACCACAAACCAGCCGTTATTATATTTTCCGCGCCCGTCTAATAATTGTAAATTATTTCCATCCAGGTTTTCAATCGTCATTCTTTGTTTATCGCTTTCCGGAGCCACGGTTAATTTGTTGCCTGTTGCCATCGGCATCACCTGCGTTTCACCTTCATCATCTATAAAAGTCTGGTCATTCGACTGCCGTGGAAAAATGCCAAACTGCTGATCCATGTAATACGATTTTCCAAAAAGAATAGAAGGCAACAATTCAAAATTGAAACCTACTTTACCGATCCAGTCATCGGGCAAGGCGCTATCAAGGTCAACAATAATTTTAAAAGATTTTCCTGCGGGAACCACGTTGATGGTATAGCCAAATTTTAAATCAGGATAAATAACGGGATTGAAACCTTTGCGGTCAATGGCTTCATTCGGGTAAGCCATGTGTACGCTGATGGTGCCGGTTTTTTTGTCCACCACTCGTGTTCCCACTTTGGGTATCGGCTGCCATTGCCCCGGTGTAGGATTCAGGCGGATATCGCCATTGGTAGCCACACGCTGCCCGTTTTGAATCACGCCAACGCCGCCCTGGTGGCCTTCGGGATAAAAATCCCATGCGAGCATCACATTCACGCCCTGGTATTCGAGATACTCTTTGTCATTCAGGTGCATTTGCTTTGTGGCGATTTGCGCATACAATTGTGCAGAGAAAAGAATCGAAAAGAGAAAAATAAAATTCTTCATTATTTGTTGCTTTGCTGTTTAGAGATGGGCAGGATGAACTAATTATCTTCTTGTAATTTTTTTATCCGTTAAATTTATACCAAAGGAAATTATAAACCTGTATTTGATAAAATATGGGTAAGAAAAGGTAATTTTTTCCCAATTCCTGCAAAATAAAAAGTTTCCTTATTTCTTCCTTTACTGTATTTTTAATAACCAATTTTATCCATTATTGCTTTTCATAAAGCTGATTATAACTAAGTTATAAAAACTCTTGAAAGCAAATCACAACAAGAAATGCTCGATTCAGAAGTAACGCTTCGATGTGAAAGAACTAAGTTATAAAATTTAGCCGATCCAGCTAATACCTACGTAGGAGACAAGGCAACTATCATTATATAATTATTGGTAAGTATTTTATCTTTTAAATTAAATCCTTTAAATTCTTTCAGCCTTTTTCTAAAAAATAAAAGTCCCGGAATGGCACACTGGAATGAGTAATTAAATGGAGTAAAAATTGGTAAAACTTAGAAAGGAAAAAATTAAGAAACCCTTTATTTTACAGGATTTCTTAATTTCATTTAACTTAAAATAATTGAATTTAGCGGAGAGAGAGGGAGTTGAACCCCCTTCTTTAAAGCATTGGAAATCAATAGTTAGAAGCCTACATCTTATTCTTACTCCACTAAAAACTCCAGTACACTCAGACAAACTACATTCTAATCGTAAAGATAGAGAAAACTTGCTTTCGTTTCGGAATTTTCAATCAAGTTGTTACAGGTTTCCGATTCTTTTTAAAATTACAAAAGCAGGCATTTAAAATTTTATTCAATTGAGATTAAAATTTATGCTGCAAAACTTTTACAAGGATGCGATTGAATCCTTAATTCCAATAATTCTTAACGATACTTTCGCTTTTTCATTTTTCCTTTAGGAAAGGCTGCCATCGTTGTTAGGGCGGGCATGTGAATGGAAACGTTATGCTGGATTGAAGAAAGCGGAGAAGCTGGACACACAATTATTTTTAAAGTACCTCTTCCGAAGGAATGAAGGATGTGGTGCGCGTTTCTATCTTTATTAATTTATGTTTTATTACTTGAATATTGTTTTTTACGTGGCTTTTGAGAAGGCAAAAAAAAATGCAACTATTTCGTTTACAATTCATCCTAAAAACCATCATTTTTAATTTGTAAAATTTGTTTTAATTGTTCTATTCTATCGGTTTTTGTGCCATTGCTTTCCTGTATTTTTTAAGAGCAAAGGACATCAAAAGCATCGAACAATTAAGTGCGTTTTATTTCTTTAAAAAAAAGAGTGGGTCAACATCACCGGAATGGTAGGTCAACATAAATCGGAATGGTGGGTCAACATGGTTCGGAATCTACACCTGTCCAGATATTGACAAATATATACGATGGATAAAGATGACTATTATACAAGATAGAATAATTTATTTGAAAAGCATTGAGCGGTATAATGTCATTTTTTTAGATGGGATGCTAACAATTTAGTAGCTATTTTTTTATCTAGCCTTTCATCTCCAAAGAGAATGCCCCATTGTTTGAAATGTTCTGAATGATCAAATATTATTTTTAAAATTGCAATTAAAGGAAGTGAAAGAAACATACCTGGAATACCGGCCAGTGAACCACCTACAAAAACTCCGGCAAGGCTTGAAAGTGCATTAATTTTTATTTTAGAGCGTACAATACCCGGCATTAAAATGGCACACCCACCGCTTGAACGAATTTGCGGCTTATCCTTAATCGGATGATGTCTGCTGCTTGCATAGGATGCAGGTGTGCTTTATTAAAATTTAAAAGAGATCGTGTAGCACCCTTGTGGAAGTCTACTTATAGAAGTGTGCTTTTCATATTTACACAGTTAACTAAATACACATTATGTAAAGGCAAAAGAAATATTAAAAAGATGCAGCAAAAACTTATCATAGAAGCATTCGGTCTGCTTGAACTGCTGATGATACCAGTACAAATGCTGATGTTTATTCCGTCTGCCCCACAAAACCGCATGTAAGCTGCCGTTTAATTCTTTAATCTTGGAATTTGTTTTAAATATTTTTTTGTTTTGTCCAAGGGATAATAGGTATTTATTAGATATACAAACAAGTTCTTATTACCAAGTTCGGACAAGTCATAATAATCTGAAACTTTTTTGTTGTTATCAAGGATTACTTTCATTGTAAATTCTTTTACAACACCAGATGGTGAGCGAATTATCCTTGTTTCCAAATGTCTGATTTCTTCATAGTCAACATAAACAAGAGGTGCTTTAAAATCTCTATCTGATTTATACCATGTTTTAAAGTTGCTCCAATTATTTTCCTTAGATTCAAGTCCGTGAAGTTCTTTTGTTACGGGAAGTTCTGTAATAATTAAATCGTCAGATTTAAAAAGATATTTCCATGAATAAAGTCCCCTTGCAGCAGGAAATTTATAAAGTCTAATCGGTCCCAATGCTATTCCAGTCTCTCTAATTTCAGTAAGCAAATAATTTTTTTCGTCATTCTTGTCACGCCTGTTATAAACATATACAATCCGTCCGTCAAACATTGAATAGTCGGTGAAGTCATACACTTCCGCAAAGCCATATCCTAAATCATGGTCTAACTTGAACCTATATATTTTTCCTGAATTTTCTTTAATCATGAGGTCTGTCAAATGGCAGCTTACGGTAGGGCTTGCTGCTGCGCTGGCATTCAATGAACTTTTCGCCCGAACGTCGCGCCCAACAGCGAACCCGTAGCCGAAGATAACTACAAAAGCTGAACAATGAACGTCACGCCCGGAACTACAGATGAACAGCGAGCCCAAAGCTGATGTTTATTACTTCAGCCAGCGTAGAAGCAAGCCCAATGTGCTTGTTGCACAACTCACATTCTGTGGATAAAGATAGTTGGAAATGGGTATTGCAAAATCGTACCTTAATGTATGCAAGGAAAAAAACTTTATTCAGAACAACTCTTTAAATCTTTCCAGCTTTCCGAGCGCATACCGGAAGATAATTTTTACCGAAGACTCAAAGATTTACTTAGCCTTCAGTGGTTGTATAAAGAAACCAAAAAGTATTACGGCACCGAAGGCCAGCAATCAATCGACCCGGTAGTATTCTTTAAGCTAATGCTCGTCGGATACCTGGAAAATCTCGCCAGCGACAGGCGCATCATCTCAACGGTTAGTATGCGGCTGGATATGCTCTTTTTCATCGGTTATGATATTGATGAACCACTGCCATGGCATTCTACACTAAGCCGTACCCGCCAGTTGTATGGTGATGAAGTTTTCAAGCAACTCTTTAAGCAGGTCTTAAAGCAATGTATTGACAAGGGCATGGTGGCCGGACGCCGGCAGGTAATGGACTCTGTGCCTGTAAAAGCCAATGCTGCCATGGACAGCCTTACCGAAAAGCAAGTGCTTGATGATGACGATGATTATACCGACGAGCTTAATAGCAATGATGACCAACCATCCGGTAAGACCGTTTCTGTACAAAGAAATAAAGCAGTGCAATTGCATCATAAGTGGAAAGCCAAAGCCTATAAAGACATGCCTAAAGGAAGCAAGGAAAGGCAAAGCCGTTCAAAATTTGTAAGCAACCACACGCACTACAGCACTACTGATCCTGATGCAAGAGTATCTGTAAAGCCGGGCAAGCCTCGCCAGCTTAACTATCACGCACAGGTAGCTGTGGACACGGCTCATCATGTCATTACCCAGATTCAATCTGATTATGCCGATAAAAAAGACTCTCAGTGTTTACCATCCCTATTAACCAACACCATTGACAATTTAGGCGAACAAAATTTATCAATAGAAGAAGTATATGCAGATGCCGGATACAGCAGCGGCACAGCGCTGAAGGCACTCGAAGAAAATAATATCACCGGTTACATTCCCAACTTCGGGCAATATAAGCCATCAAGGGAAGGCTTTATTTATGATAAAGAAAACGACCGCTATACCTGCAGCCGCGGCGTCCATCTTCCTTTTAAAAAGCTCATCACCACCTCTCTTGGTTACCAGATGAAGGTGTACCGCAGCAGCGCCAGAGACTGCGGCCCCTGCCCGCTGAGGAGTGTCTGCATTGGCAAAAGTGATTTTAAGAAAATAGACGACTCTATAGACAAGCCTTATTACGACCGCATGCACCAAAGATTACAAACTGTAAGCCGTGAAAAGATACGCCAGATAAGAGGCTCAACCGTAGAGCCTGTATTGGGTACGCTTGTAAATTATTTAGGTATGCGAAGGGTAAATACCAGAGGCTTGCAGCAGGCAAACAAATGCATGCTGATGGCGGCAGTGGCTTATAATCTCAAGAAGTTATTGAAATGGCAGGGAAGAAAAGCAAATACAGCGGTAAATGCCTTACAAAAGCCGCTGAAAAAGGCTTTTTTATTCCCTTTTCGCCTCTTTATGCTCCCTGCTTCTCCACCCATCCTGATGCCGCAAACCAATATTGTTTTTTGATAAGTCTGAAATCATTTTTACCATGATATGAAATGCGATTCAGGTAAACTGAAGATGGTAGTTGTGCATCAGTCACCGAATGTTGTAGGCAGCCTGTTGGGTCAGCGCGAAATTAAATTTCGTGCCTGGCA
>JBIQMJ010000017.1:0-23806 GCA_044463445.1 Segetibacter koreensis | reverse complement strand
CCCCACCTCTCCCCACCATTCCCTATACCTCGCTTCGGCCTGCTCCATTATTTCATCCATGATTTCTTTTAATTCAGCGCTTACACCTTTCTTCATCAACACTCTTTTTACAGCAAGCATGATCTGCGCCTTCGCATCCGGCTTTTTATACCAGTCAATTTGCAGGTTCTTTTTTACCACAGTAGTTACTTCCTTTACAATCTCTTTTATCAAGTCAAAATCTCCTACGGCATTTTTATGACTGGCCAATATTTCATAAAATGCTTCCTCATCTTCAGTCAGGCCAAGCACTTTTCTTCTTTCATCTTCTTGCTGCATCTCCCTTGCAGCTTCACGCATTTTTTGAAGGGCAACAAGGCTGTCAAAGAAATGATTGTGATAATCGCTGATGATCTTTTCCACTTCTTCTTTCAGCTTTTTGTATTTGATGATGTTCTTAAACTGTCGCAATTTTATTTCTTCATTCATGATCTTCCTGATCAGTTCCAGCTTTAATTCATTACCGCTTTTTTGCTCTTTTGCTGTTGCCAGGAAATCGTCGTTGATGATGGAAATATCAAATTTATCAATGCCAGCCATCGTAAATACATCTACCACTTCTTCACTTTCGATACTTCGGTGTATTAAATCTTTTATCTGCGATTCTTTCTTGCGAATGTTGGTTACCGGATTCTTGATCTTTCTAACCGCAGCGCCTACATGCTGCAGGAATAAAATATCCAATGCCAGTTCTCCAATACGCGGATCAGATTTTATCACCGGAACGAGAGCGGTTAGTTTCATTTCATCGAGCATAAATTCCTTACTTCTTTCTTCATCACTCAAAATATAATTCGTTGCCTGGCTTACTAATTTTAATTGTTCGCCTTTCGACAGGGAAAGCCATTTGTCGTAATTAAAATCTTTGGGAAATTTAAACTTCAAAGCAGCAATAAATTCTGTTGCCATCTCAAACGCTTCTCCAGTGTCTATGGTAATATTTCCTTTGCCTCCGCTGGAAGTATATTTCTTTGTTGCGTCTCTCAACTTATCACCAATGCCCATATAGTCTACAATCAAACCGCTCGGCTTGTCTTTAAAAACTGTTGCTACACGATTGATCGCCTGAACCAAATTGTGACCGCTCATGATCTTATCTACATATAAAGTATTGAGTGGCGGATTATCAAAACCGGTAAGCCACATATCTCTTACAATAACAATTTTTAAAGGATCATCCGGGTCTTTAAATCTTGCTTTTACAGCTTCAGTACTTTCTTTCGTCCGAACATGCGGTTTCCATTCTTTTGGATCCTTTCCAATATTGGTGGTCATTACTACTGCAGTTTCCGGGCTGCCTTCGAGAGCCGTTAAGGCATCATACATTTTCACACAGTTTCTGCGGCTCATGCACACAATCATTGCCTTCCCTTCCAAAGTTTTTGAACGTTCTGTAAAATGATGCAAAATATCTTTTGCAATTTTTGCGACTCTTTCATCCGAGCCCGCCGCATCTTCCACGGCAGCCCACATTACTTTGTTACGGTCTTTTTGTCCAAGGCCATCCATAATTTCTTCTGCTTCCTCCTCAATTTCAGCATTGCCCAAATGCAATTTTGCAAGCCGCGGTTCGTAATAAATGGGAACTACCGCGTGATCTTCGGTTGCCTGCTTAATATCATAAGTGTGAATGATCTCTCCAAAAACCTGCACCGTATCAGCATCTTTGGTGTCTACAGGTGTTCCCGTAAAACCAATAAACGAAGCATTCGGAACAGCCTTGCGAAGATTACTTGCAAATCCCTGCAACAATCCATATTGCGTGCGATGGCATTCATCAGCGATCACAATAATATTTTCGCGGTTACTCAATAACGGATGCTCCGCCTCTCTAATTCCCCCCTCAAGGGGGGCTAGGGGGGTGTCAATAATGTTCCTATTCCTATTATACACCGCCCTTTCAAACTGACTCAACTTTTCATCCAACCGGTTATTACTGATATAGTTTTCTATTGTAGCAACAACACCCTGAATTCTTTGAAATATATCCTGGGCGCTAAATCGTAAAAAATTAATTCCGTAGCTCTCCAATTCCTTTTGTCGTCTTTCATCATAATCAAAAGCAACCTCATCATCATGACTCTTTCCATCAATTTCCAATGCAAGCATTAATTCCGGGCAAAAGAAATCAACTACATAATTACCAATAGGTTTCTGGCGATGGAAATCTACTCCAAGGGCATCTCTTTTTAATGCGTTCCATAACAGCACTTCTGAATGATTGCCTGCATACCGCAAATCGTGGACCTTAGCCTTTAAAGCGGGATTGTATTTCAGAATTCCAAATTTTGTAAAAGCATTATTGTTTACGCCGGATTTATTGGTGGCAATAATATTTTGGATGGCGTGGTGGATTGGGCCGGGCGGCGTTCTTTCGGCGCTTTTGTCACCTCTTTTGCGTGAGTGGACACCCCCCAAGCTACCTTCGAGAGAGGAATTTACACCCCCCTGCCCCCCTTGTAGGGGGGAATTAAGCAATCGAAACTTTTCTATCGTACTGAAAATAACCCCACCACCATCGCCACTTAAAAGTGACCGTAACTCGTCAGTAGTTTGTGCAAGCGACACATCGCCGACTAAATCTTTTGCGGCAACAAAGTCTTCATACAATTGCTTGTTCAGATCGAACCTGTCTACCTGCACAATGATGGTAGGATTTTTTAATTCAGGCATCTGCCGAAGGATTCCTGTATAGATGGCCATCGTGATGCTCTTGCCGCTTCGCGTGGTATGCCATATTACACCAATGCGGCCATCGCCAATGGGTTTAATGGCTTTTAATGTTTCTGCCAACGCGTATTGCACTCCAAAGAACTGGTGATACTTTGCGCCTTTCTTTATCAGCACCCCTTTGTCGCGTTCATGAAAAATATACGAACGGATGTATTGAAGCAAACGCTCAGGAACCAACAATCCATTGATCAATGTTTCCAAAGCAAAATCCCCTTCCACCATATTGATACCATCCACGCTTTTCCAGGAAGCGAACCATTCCATACCGCTGCTGAACATGCCGTGCAATGTGGTGGAGCCATCACTTATCACGGTGAGTTCATTGGTTTCAAATACCTGCGGAATATCCTGGATATAATGTTGGATTTGGTTGAATGCATTATCCACGGTAGCCTCTGCATCAAACAGGTTTTTAAATTCAAATAATACGATGGGCAAACCATTGATGAAAATGATCAGATCAGGACGGCGCCTGTTCCTCCCTTCAATGGTGAATTGGTTTACCACCAAAAAATCATTTGCGTTTACATCATTATAATTGACAGGATAAAAATGTTCAAAGTGTTGGACACCCCCCTTACCCCCCCTCAAGGGGGGAATTATCCTTCCAAGTTTTGCTGATGCCTTTGCTAAGTTTTAAATGAAAGGCGTGATTGCGCTGGTGAATATCTGTACCCGCATTGAATAAAAATTCCTGCTTTACTTCTTCCCGTATTTTAGCCGGAACATGCTTATAGGTTTTACAAAGAAACTGCTCAAACACCTCTTCCAGTATAGCTTTCTTGGGATTACGAATGATATCAGGACCATATTTATAATGGTACGGGTTCATTTGAAGCAGCCATTCAATAGCCGCTTCTTCAATATCGCTTTCAGCAAGAAATTTATGAGCCATAAGCAGTAAACGAAGTTTTATTGAAGATTTTTATTTTATTTCAAATTGTCTGAATCAGAATTTCCGGAATTAAAGAATGAACAGAATTTTGAAAATCCTCTAATCCTGTAGATGCTGATTCTGATTGTATTTAGGATTGAACAGTAATTTATGCTCCAAACTCTTTCCTCCGAAATTAATTAAAAGCCCCAAAGGAAAATCATAGGCTACCACATAATTTTTCCCTTGTGCGAGGTGTACATCTAATAATGCTACCAATGCTTTTGTTTCCACTACTACCTTGTTTTCTACTACAAAGTCGGCCCGGCGAGTGCCAACTTCCACTCCCTCATAGTAAATGATGTGTTCCTGTTCTCTTGCGAAAGTTAATCCTGCTTTTTCCATTTCAATAGCAAGACAACGTTGATAAATTACTTCCTGGAAACCCGGTCCTAATGTGTTGTGCACTTTCATGGCACAACCGATTATTTTGTAAGTCAGTTCATCCTTTATCATAGCATCATTCTTATAATTGAATTCCGGAATAGTTGGAATCAGAATTTATTGAATTAAAGAATGACCAGAATTCTGAAAATTCTCTCATCCTGAAAATTCTGATTCTTACTTTTTCAATAGCCGCTTCTTCAATGTCACTTTCAGCAAGAAATTTATGAGCCATAAGCAGTAAACGAAGTTTTATTGAAGATTTTTATTTTATGCGGTTTTGAGATTTTCAACTAATTCGTTTGGTATCAATTCTTCTTCTTTCATTAAAGTTTCTACATCAATTTCACCGGACATTAGTTTGGGAAGAAGGGTATCTCTAATATTTGATAAGATTTTGGACTCATTTATGTTCAAATTGAAATTCAACAATAATGGCTCTACCTTTTTATGGAATTCTTCTAACAGTTCCTTTTCCGGTAAAACAATATCCATATCACAAATTGTTTCAGCACTAATCGAGGGGTATGCGGCCCCGTTAGCAACAAACCCGTAATATTTTATTAAATCTGGTTGAGTTAGTAATAAAAATAAAAATGTATACGGCACTTCAAAAGGACTAAACACAGCGAAACCTGTTGAAACAATCAATTCTTTATAAGGATTAATTGCCAAGAAATAAGCCCCTCTATCAGGACGAACTGTTGACATAACAGTATCTCCATGAGATAATATTCTTCTTGCCCTACTTGGTTCTTTGCCACGTACATAAGTAGTTATATTACCTATGCTACCACGATTCACCTCTGAAATTTCTACGTAATCAATTTTCAGAAGAATGTCACTCTTTGAAAGAGTTTTTAAATTGGATTTTGCTATTTGCTTAATCTTACCATTCCTCCATCCTTCCGGTAGATTATCAGGATCAATATTATCAACAAAATAATGATTGAATAAAGCCTGCGACATTTGTTCCAATGTTTGGTTCATCCGGCGGTTGAGTTCTATTTTATCATCAAGGGAAGAAAGGATGGAAGCGATGCGGGATTGGGTTTCAATATCCGAAGGAATTACCACTTCATATTCCCGCAATAATTTCAAGCCCACATTCTTGATAACGCTACCGGTTGCATTAGCCTTAATATAACTTTGAAAGTCATCGTTCAACAAAACGTATTTAATAAAATTCTTGTCAAATTTATCATCTACGTTAAGGTAACAAGCACTTTTTCCCAAAATGCATTTTTCTTTGTTAAATAAAGCGACATTCCCAATTGTGCCATTTATCCCTAACAAAATAGTTCGATCAGATAGGTCCTTTTTATATTTATCGTATTGGTCCTTTTTGACTCTTTTAGTATTTGAGTCCGTTACAATTCTACCACGAACAAGATTACTTCCATTAATAAAAAAATATTCTCCATTCTCGTCATAAATTGGTGTACCATGTAATCCATCACCTAGTTTGGACGAGATTTGTTCCAGTTTATATTTTTTCCAATTATTCATCAATCAGCTTTATCTAAAAAGTAATGTTTAAATGTCTGAACATTTCAATCGTGTTGCAAAATGATACACCAAAATGATTACAAGGCTCCGGAATGGCAATCCGTACTTTCATCTCCGGATTAGATACTTCATTGGTAACAACTGTTATTCCAAGATGCAATGCTCCAGCAACAAGCCAAGCATCTGCTTCATCCGCTTGTAAAAATTCATTCAAGGCACCGGCATTGTAATGATTCGATCTGCTATTTGCCCATTGCGCTATCTGTGCATATTCAGTTATGAAAATAGAAGAGTCTGCAAAAAATCCTTTCGGTAAACTGGTTCCGATCCATTGTTTAAGGACATCATTCCCGTGCATTATTTCCTGAGCTACTTTATCTATACTTCCTATCACTCTTCGATTCGCCAAATCCTGTACCCTTGCCCAAAAAGAAGGCACAACATCAAAGGGATAATAAAACCTGTGAGCATTAATAAAAAAATTAGAATCAAGCAGATAGCCAGGCATTAGGTGCTACAACTTTTTGTTTATAAAATTATGATACGTATCGCCGTACAATCCAGTCAATCTGTAGGCATCCCGATAGGACAATTGTTCACTGCGAACTGCCCTTTCTACCATGGCAGCAAACCGACGGCTCACCCGGTTTGGTTGATTGTTATAGAAATCACCACCTCCAACATTTGCCTTTCTTTCTTCCCATTCCCGAAGCCAGTTGTTGTACCAGCCAAAGAAGGCGTTTCTCGTCATTTTCCCAAGATCTAACGCCCGTCGGGCAACTACAAGAGTACTAACCTTAAAAATTCTTGCAAGCACATTAAAATCATGAGTACCAAGCCATGCTTTTTCAAAATCAATCGCTGGCACAAGAAATTCTGCAGCTACGTCGTCGCACAATTTCTCTACAGGATCATCAGCCGGAAGCATTTTGTTGTTATCGAATCCGGCGCTTTTACCAAGCCATACATGCACGAGCTCATGAATTAGGGTAAACATTTTCCCTGCCTCCGCATCCGTATTATTGACAAATAAAAATGGCGCATACTTATCTACTAATACAAACCCACGGCATTCTTCCGCATCGATCCTGCGGCGTGTATTATTACCTACAATTCCATTCACTACTACGATAACTCCTATTTCCTCTATCTCATCGATCAGCTTACGCACAGCATCTGTATACGTATTAAATTGTCGGGCCCAGCCTACTGGAAGTTTTAGTGATTTTCTTATATCGTTTACAATTTCATTGACATTTGTATTAATGTCATATCTTCCCACAAATGCCAAAGACTTCTGGCCTTCCTCCTGCAAATAGTTTGATAACCATTGTTGCCTTTGCTGGACAGCAAGAATGGTGTCAAACACATTAATACTCACCTGGTTGTTAACCATCTTTTTTCCTTGCCTGAAATAAGGAAAGGGAATCTTTTCTTTTGGTGGCTCGGAAAGGAATAAATACCCAAAAGGCAGGTAAACCTTTTTTGAAAATGTTTCCAACTGCTTCACAGTCGGCTGAGACTTATTTTCTAACCAATCAGGAAGCTTGGGAAGTGCTTTTACTAAATCCTCCACAGACTTATTTGCACGGCTCATGGCCCAGTGTAGAATTTGTGGTTTAATATTAACAGTAGCACTCATAATATTTTAATATGCAATATTTTTTATTATCTTATCTATTACTTTCACTAATTGTAAAAATAAAATTAGTTCATTTGAAAACCAATACTGGTAAGATTTTGTTTAATCTTCTTTTCCAATCTCGCCCTCCTTCAAACTGTTCCATCAATTCCTTCGTCAACTCTTACATCTTTTCTTCAAAAGAAATTCCGTCATCTTCTTCCGCTTCTGTTTTATTGAATTTGGTTTCCCACAAACCTGGTTTAGTTGCTTTTAATCGTGTTAAACAAATCAACTTTCGCTTTGTGTTTATTCCCAAAAGCATATTTCACCAAACCATTATGTTGCAATCTTCCGACAACGATACCAGGGTGTGTTTTGTATTTTTTTGCAATGGTTTCTATATCTTCATCTGTAATCTTAAACGGCAGCTCATCCTCAAAACTTTCCGGCAATAAATATTTTGCTGCAAAGTTGTTTGCTTCTTCTTCCTTTTGTTTATCCGGCTTATACCCTTCAAATTCTTCAAAGAACACTTCCTTTTTTGGATGGAGCAATACGTGTGCAGCTTCATGATAAAACGTAAACCAAAAATGGTCATTGGTTTTGTGCCGGTCAGTAAGCTGTATCAGGGGGTTCGACCTAAACCATCTGGTTGCCCCGGAAACAGGCGCTTTCGGAAGACAAAGCGTATATACAACAGCTACTCCTGCTTTTGCACACTTCTGCTGTAATTGCTTTGCAAAATCAGCAGGTTGTTTTGCGACAATAATTTTAATTTCTTCCAGCGTTGATTTAAATGCATCCTTGTCATATTCCGGCAATTGCATTTTCTGCATTTCTTTTTCGCCCATTCTAAGCCATGCCGCCATGCTTCCCAATGTAGCCTGGTGGGCTTCACTTTTTCTGTAAGCCGCCGTGGCAAAATCGTTAATGTAGCGGCTCTTCCATTTATCCGTATTTACTACGCCGTAAAATTCCAGTGTTTCCCGCACCATACTGGCTCCGGGCTTCTCAGCGTTTATATAGCCACATTTTTTTAATTCTTTTATGGGTTGTTGCGCCAGCCATTCTTTATCCTCTTCCAAAGCTTCCTCCTGTTCCAGGCGGGCCAGCTTTGTCCGGTAATTCATTTCACGGTTCAGCCAAAATTGTGCATTTATCCCCAATACTTTTTCTAACTGTAGCGCCGTATTATAAGTAATTGGCTCTTTGCCTGTAATCAGATCATTCACTTTGGATGGCGTTTTACCCAGGCGATCCGCAAGTTCTGCCTGGCTCATTTTAATATGTTGGATGGATTCAAGAATATCGTCACCGGGAGGAGATAATAATTCGCGCTCAACCTTTAACTTTTCAGACATACTTTAATTTTTGGTTTTAATGATAGTCGGTTGTTTCAAGGATGCGGATATCTGTTACCAAAATGGTATCAATAGATTGATCGCTTTTTAATGGGATTGGATTTTGATTAATTTCAAAAATGAGCCGAAAGTTTCCTGAAATATCTATAGCCCATTCTCCCTGCCGGTTTCCAGTGAGAGAATGGCAATTTACCGGTAAAGAAATAAGAACAGCAAGGTTGTTAGCAGCAATCAATTGTTCCATTCTTTGCGAAACTTTTGTAGCCATTGTTCCGTATTCTTTTTTTATCAAAACAGCAGTCGTAAGAATCTTCCTCAGCTTGTTACTCTTATAATCAATATTCATGCAAATATATATTTCATTACCGAAAAAGGGTAACTATTTTTTATTTTTAACAAGGGGTATGTTCAGTAGCTGGCAAAAGCAGTTCCTGGATTAGTCAAATCCAATACTTTTTAAATTCTGCTTAATCTCTATCTCTAATCTTTGCCCTTCCTCAAATTGCTCCGTTAATTCTGCAGTTAATTTTTGCATCTTTTCTTCAAAAGAAATCCCATCATCTTCTTCCGCCTCTGTGCCTACATAACGGCCAGGAGAAAGAACATAATTATTTGCTTTTACTTCTTCTAATGTGGCTGTTTTGCAAAAGCCGGGGATGTCTTCATGGTTTTTTACACCCCCCTGCCCCCCTTGCGTGGCTTCTACACCCCCCTGCCCCCCTAAAAGGGGGGAATTGCGCCAGGTATGATACGCATCGGCAATCTTTTTCAAATCTTCCTCTTCAAATACACGTAATCTCCGGCTTACCATTTTGCCCAACTTTCGCGCATCAATGAATAATATTTCATTCATTCGTTCGCGGTGCAAGCCATCTTTACCATCCCGGTTTTTGCTGAGAATAAACAGGCAGGCAGGAATACCTGTAGTTAAGAAAAGCTTATCCGGCATCTGTACAATACAATCCACTATGCCGTTTTCAATCATGTATTCGCGTACATTTTTTTCACCGGCGCTTCCACTTGTCATTGCGCCATTGGCCATTACCACACCTGCGGTTCCTCTTTCATTTAAATGATACCACAAAGTTTGGAACCACATGTAGTTCGCATTTCCCGGCGTAGTAAATTGTTCCTTGGCTCCAAACAAGCGTGGATCATTATCCGGCAAATCTTCCGGGTGCCAATTACTGATATTAAATGGCGGGTTCATTAAAGCATAATCTGCTTTTAGCTCAGGAAAGCGGTCAACCAATAAAGTATCGCCCAGCTTTACATCAAAAGAAAGATTGCGGAGCAACAGGTTCATTTTGCAAAGGCGAAGTGTGCCTTCATAGCGTTCCTGTCCGTAAATAGAAATATCATTTTTATCTCCGCCATGCGCCTGTACAAATTTCAAGCTCTGCACAAACATACCGCCGCTGCCACAGGCCAGATCCATAATGCGGCCTCTCAAAGGTTCAATCATTTCAACCAGCAATCGCACAACAGAACCTGGCGTAAAGAATTGCCCGGCACCGCTACCTTCTGCTTGCGCAAACTTGCCTATATAATATTCATACACCCTCCCATAAATATCACTTTGCGGATTTGCTGCTTCAGAAAACTTTTCGTTGGAAAATAAATTGATCAGCCCGGCTACCTGCGAAACGGATAACTGGCTTTTTACGAATATCGGCTCCAACACCCCCTTGTAATCAGGATTACGGTTAGCCAGTATTTCATCTATTTCTACAAAGGCTTTATCTACCTTTACTTTAATATCGTCCTGTTCGGCGTTATTACGCAAATACGTCCAGGTGGCTTCTTCCGGAAGTTTGTAAACATTCTTTACCTGGTATTCCAGTTCATCTTCCATTAATGCTAATTGCACCACTTTATCCGCGTTGAAATAATCAGAGCCGGGCGTATTAAATTCCTTTTGTATTTCAGCCTTGCGGATCTCATATCTCTCGCTCATGTGCTTTACAAAAAGCAGGGAAAGGACATAATCTTTGTATTGGTTTTCCGCAACCGCGCCGCGCAATTCATTGGCCGCATTCCATAATTCATTTTCGTAATCTATATCAGCCTTTAGTTTTGATGTCCTGGACTTTGCCATTATCTAACCTGTAATTTATTAAATTTTCTAAGTGAGTAGCAGTTGGAATATTTTCAGAATGAAAATCTTCTATCATCAAATATACAGTTATCTCCCAAAACTTGTATAACAAAAATTAGCTCACTCAGGTAGTTGAAATTTCCTATTCATCTCACAGATTTTCAATTATCAATTAACCATAATTAACTCACTTTAATTCTTTCAGGAAAGGGGTGTTCTCAAGGAATAGTTTAAAATTGTCGGGATGCTGGATAATGTAGTTATGCTCATGAGGTGTGTGAATAAAAATTATTTTATCGTTGTGGATAATGCCGGGTGTTACCGCCGTTTCCTCCAGCGAATCTTCAGCCATGTTAAGATTCTTTACCTGCTGCATCATGGACCTGCTCTCATCAAATGTGCCTCCATGGTCGGTATATAAATTGATAAACCGATGCTGCCTGTCAGCCTTTAACCAATCTATAAATTGATCGGTATTTGCATACAACGCATCAAATAGGATCACTTCCTTTACGGGCACATTTCCATTTTCCACGATATGGGCCATCACCCTGTAAGCACCGCTGTGGCCGGCAAGGATAATATTTCCTGCCCGGGCTTTTGCACCAATAACCTGCATGGCTGCCAGTTTCTGAAGCACGTCGTTTACGAGGCCATGAAACGTGTTTTTTTGTTCCAGCTTTCCGCCATAGCTGTCGGGCGCATCTTTGGCAGTTTCTGCCAGCACCAACACTGCATTCAATCCTGCCTCCGCAAACTGCCTTGATAAGCCATACTCCGTTAAAGCGCTGTCAATATTATTGTTCCATCCATGAAACCAGAAAACCAGGTCTATCTTTTTCCTGGCCTTAAAATTCTTCGGGGTAATAATAATTACGGAAGAATCCGAATAATGATCTGCCGTATTGTACAGCACGTTATTATAAAGATGCCCTTGCGATCTGCCCGTATCGGGGAAGGAAGTATGGGAAGAGGTCATTTTAACCTGCCGGAGCGGCAATTGGCAAATGGCCATTGTGCTGGTAAGTAATAAAATGGAGAGTATTGATAGCTTTTGGGTCATGGTTTCAAATATAAAAATAAGGAATGAAAGGCAGGAATATCTTTTGCCAAATGGTTCAGCCAGCGGAATAAGGCATCCCACCCAACTATCTTGAGAACAAAAGCCTATATGAACAGGACGAGGATAGTTATTTCTGATCGTTCTATCATCGCGAAGCACTTCACTATGTAAAAGAGTAATATAATTCGCTTGTCATTCGCTTGTGATTCGCTTGTTATTCGCTCTCTTAGACCGAATAATATCCAAATTAGATCTGTATAAAAAACCTTATATTTGGGAAACAAAACGCTTTGAAATACTACCAATTCATTACTAATCCTTTAAATTAAAACTAATGGCAAGAATCCCAAACGGCATTAACGGCGAATTTATAGGTACCGCCGGAAATGTGTCCGGCTACATGAGAAATGGTGTCAACTTCGTGAGAAGCAAGCGCAGAAAATCAACTGCACCCATGTCTCCTAAAAGGCTGGCTCAGCAACAGAAAATAAAAGTATGCAACGATTTTACCCGGCCTTTCTGCGGCACCGGTTTCTTTAATAAAACTTTTCCTGCTTACGGACATTCCGGCACCGGGTTCAACAGGGCTACCGGCGCGATCATGAATCTCGCAATTGTTGGCACTTATCCCAACACCTCTATTGATTACCCTGAAGTACTTATTTCCAAAGGTCCGTTGCCACCGGCTAAGAACGCATCTGCAGCGGTAAGTGCTGACGGTGAAATCCTTTTTACCTGGGAAGATAATTCGGAAAACGGCACTGCTAAAGCAAATGACAAAGTGATTTTAGTGGCTTATTTTCCCGCCGTAAAAATGGCAAGGTTTAGTATAGGAGAAGCGCTCCGCCGGGATTGCGAAGCGGTAATGACCATACCTCATATGAAAAACAAGGAGGCAGAAACCTGGATAGGCTTTTTGAACCATGAAGAACTAGACGCGGCTAACAGCGTTTACAGCGGGAAGGTGAATTTGTGAGCAACAATGCCTGGTGTTTGGATGTATGATGAAGGATGCCCATCAGGATTCTCATGGATTTTTACCAGATTTCTAAATATTGGTTAATGGATGTGCTTGTTTGCCTAAATCGTTGAAATCAGAGACCTGAAAATGATTATCAATTAAATCAATTGCAAACTGAGTACATCGGTTTTATTTGCCATCCTTCACACATCTAAAACCCGTATGCTCCAAACCGGTATCAGGACTGCTTTTCATACGACGCGCCACGCGATAACCGCTGCAATAACTGTCATTGCATAAGAAGCTTCCGCCGCGCAAACTTCTTTTGGGCGTATAGGGTTCCATCGGATCATAACTTTTCGAAGGCCCTTGTGGGTTAATAGCAATTGTATTTCCAAAACTTTGATAGTAATTGGCATCATACCAGTCACTGCACCACTCCCAAACATTTCCGGCCATATCATAAAGTCCATAACCGTTAGGCATAAACGATTTTACAGGTGCCAGTTTTACAAAGCCATCTTTATCATCATTGTAATACGGAAATTTTCCACCCCAGGAATTCGCTTTCGGTTTTCCTTCATTTATAGATTCATTTCCCCAGGGATAAATATTGTTTTCAAGACCTCCCCTTGCGGCAAATTCCCATTCAGCCTCAGTTGGTAAACGCTTTCCCGCCCATTTACAATAGGCCATTGCATCATACCAACTCACCTGCACAACGGGATAATTTTCTTTTCCTTCAATGTTACTACCGGGACCTTCGGGATGTCTCCAGTCAGCGCCTTTTACCCAACTCCACCATTGGCTGTAATCATTCAGATCAACCGGGCCGGACGTTTGATGAAATACCAGCGAAGCCGCCACCAATACACTGTCTGGTGGCTTTGGGGTACCGGGAGGAAGGGTGGATTTCATCTGTTCCCAATCGGGCTTTCTTTCTGCAGTAGTAACATAATTTGTTGCTTTTACAAATTTTGCAAACTCTGCATTGGTAACTTCAGTTACATCCATCCAAAAGCCATTTACACCCACTTTATGCTTTGGATATTCATCCGCACTTGCCTGTGAATTGTCTCCGCCCATCATGAAAGTGCCTCCTTTGATGAACACCATTCCCTGCACTGGAGTATCGCCATTAAATTGTAAAGAAGAATCAACAGAAGTAGCTGAAAACCTCGCAGGCACCATCATACAGGATGTGGCTGAATCTTTAACTGCTTCAGCAGTTGTTGCATTCCTCTTTTGATTATTACATGAAAACAACAGTAAAGCCACAAATAAAAAGAAATTGTTTTTTACAAATCCTGAGTTCATTGGTTATTCTATTTTTTCAAATCTTTTTTGAGTTGATCAAGGGGTTTATTGATCTGCCTGCTCACCACACGGCCATGCCTATACGAAATTGCCCGAATCTCAGAGGCTCCTTTCGGAATATCCAAAGGAATTCCGGAATAGGCAGGATAAAAATTGTCCGGGTCTGTGCCATCAAAAGTATAATAAATAGTCAGACCGGGCATTTCAGTAGTGATCTTTATTTTCATTGAATCATCGTTACCCTTTACAGCAGTAATAATCGGGTCGTACATGCTTCTTGAATATTTTACAGAATCTGCGTCAAGGTATTTGAAATGTTGATCAACTCTTTGCGCAAAATCATTCCAGTTCCTCGTTGATTTTGGCGACCATAAAACTTCGGCGATAGCCATTGCCCTTGGCCAGGTCATGTATTCCAAATGGCGGTAATTAGGAATTTTTTCAGTCCATGTACTTGCCTGGCCACCTAAAATAAATTTCGGATCTACACCTTCGGGCACCGGCTCAAACTGGTAACAGGTGCTGATCCGTAAAATTCCCGGACCGAACGGTTCTACTGAAGCATCGCCCTGTTTGCGGCTGAGGTAAGTTTCCAATATCGGAGTCATGATTACATGATGTCCCATCTTTGCTGCTTCAATACCACCCTTCATGCCGCGCCAGCTCATCACGGTAGCTTCAGGAGCCAATCCTCCTTCCACTATTTCATCCCATCCGATCATTTTCTTTCCTTTTGAAATAATCAGTTTTTCCAATTTTTTTTCAAAATAACTTTGCAATTCTGCAGGTGTTTTAAGCCCTTCATTTTCCATCAACGCCACATCCTTCGGGTCTTTCATCCAAAATTTACGGTTGGCTTCATCGCCGCCAGTATGAATATATTCATACGGAAAAAGCTGTGCAACCTGTGTAAATATTTTATCCAAAATCATCCAGGTAGAATCATTGGCCACACAAAGAACATCATCCAGGCTATCGGGGGCGTATTGGGGCGATACTGCATATTGCTCCTTTGTGCACGAAAGATTTGGATAAGAAGCGATCAGCGCCAAACTGTGTGCAGGCACATCAATTTCAGGAAGTACATCTATAAACCGGTCTTTCGCATATTGTATGATTTCACGGATGTCGTTCTGCGTATAATACCCGCCATCAGTAGCTTTTTCACCGGGCTGGGCAAAGTTAAATGTTCCCCATTTGCCGGTTCGTGGCACGCGATATGCACCCACTTCTGTCAGTTTTGGCAATCCTTTTATTTCGATTCTCCAGCCCTGGTCGTCTGTCAGGTGCCAGTGAAATACATTGAATTTGTATTTGGCCATTTCGTCAATGTATTTTTTTATAAAATCTTTTGAAAAGAAATGTCGGCTTACATCGAGCATCATTCCGCGATAGCCAAAGCGCGGATAATCAGTGATGGTTACGCAGGGAATAGTAAAGTGTGTCTTTTTCGTGTGTGCATCACTGTTATCTCTTGCAGGCAAAAGCTGCATTAAAGTTTGAATTCCATAAAAAAGACCGCGTGGGTTATTGGCTGAAAGAATTACCTGTTGCGGATTTATTTTTAAAGTATATCCTTCTTCACCAATAGCGGCATCAGCTTTTTTATTTAGCCTTAAAGTGATACTATTTTTTGCGGAAGAGGACTTTCCATTTTTTAGCCTTGCAGGAAAACCGTACGAATGATCAATTAATTCCGATAGAAATGAGGTTATTTCTGCAGAGTTTTTATCTGCAGCAATAATAGCTGTTTCCTTACTTAACGAAAAACTACCTTTCTGTAAAGAAACAGACACCGGTTGTGGAATGATCGAAATACTGTTTTTTTCTCCGGCTGATTGTGAATACGCGTCACAATAAATGACAGAGATAAAAAGGAAGAGAACTAATTTTTTCATAAAGGAGTTGAATTTATATGCTGTCTTTAAACTTTTTCATTTGGGTTTGCAATTCTGTTTTCAGGGTATCCTGTATATTTTTAAAAGCAGGATCATTATAAACATTATGAAGTTCGTGCGGATCTTTTTGCAAATCGTATAATTCCCAGTCGCCGTTTTCATAATAATAAATGAGCTTGTACCGGTCAGAACGAACACCAATATGTTTGGCTACATTATGCTCTCCGCCTGATTCGTAGTAATGGTAATAAACGTATTTGCGCCAGTCATCAGGTGTTTTCCCTTCCCAAACCGGCAACATGCTTCTTCCCTGCATTTCTGCAGGAATTTTTACATGAGCCGCATCCAACAAGGTTTCAGCAATATCAAGGTTCATGACCGGATCGTTGTTGACACTTCCGGGCTTAATTACATCAGGCCATTTAACGATCAATGGGGTACGGAACGATTGCTCGTACATAAACCGTTTATCAAACCATCCGTGCTCGCCGAGATAAAATCCCTGGTCGGAGGTGTAAATTACAATGGTGTTTTTATCCAATCCTTTTTCTTTCAGATAAGCCATCAGCCGGCCTACATTATCATCTACTGATTGAATGGTTCTCAGATAATCTTTCATATACCGCTCATATTTCCAAATAGCGAGCTCTTTCCCTTTTAAATTTGCTTTTTTAAACGCATCATTCTTAGGACTATATGCTGCAATAAAAGCTTTCTGTTCATCGGGAGTTAACCTGCCGAAGATGGCCATCCAGTTGGAATCCAGCCTTTCGGTTGATTTGGTAATTCCCAGGTTTTCTTTCAGATCATAATTGGGAGCAAGCCATTTAGAAATCTCCATTTTTTGTTGTTTTACTGCACGGGTGCGTGTAGCATAATCGTCAAAAAAAGTAGCCGGCAGCGGAATGTTTACGCTATCAAATTCATGAAGGTATTTAATAGCTGACATCCAGTCGCGGTGAGGCGCTTTGTTCCAAACCAGCACACAAAATGGTTTGGTGGTATCTCTGTTGTTTAACCAATTTATTGCCTTATCTGTCGTCAGGTCGGTTACATATCCTTCCACTCTTTTTGTACCGGTGGAATCAATGAAATCAGGGTTGTAATAATCGCCCTGCCCCGGTAAAATATTCCAATAATCAAAACCTGTAGGATTAGAAACCAAATGCCATTTACCAATCATGGCAGTTTGATAACCGGCCTGATGAAGAAGTTTAGGAAAAGTTTCCTGCGAACCATCGAAAACTTCATCGCCATTTCCTTTGATACCATTCATGTTACTATATTTTCCGGTAAGAATAGCAGCACGGCTCGGAGCGCAAAGAGAATTGTTTACAAAAGCCCGGTTAAATATCATTCCTTCTTTTGCCAGCAAATCAATATTTGGTGTATGATTCAAACTGTCGCCATAAGCGCTGATGGCCTGGTAGCCGTGGTCGTCGCTCATGATGAAGACGATGTTAGGACGCCGGTTTTCCGGTTTTTTCTTTTCAACACACGCCTCCAGTACAGTCATTAAAAGTAAAATGAAAGCGGATATTTTTATGGTGGTCTTATACATCTTTTTTGATTTTTATTAAAATATATTTGTTTAGGTCATTAAGGTAAAATAGTAAAATGAATAAGCATTCTCACATTCACCGAAAAGTATTCCTCTTCTTCCTGCGTATGAAAAGAATTGTTACTGGTTTACATTTATTCGAACTCTGCTTTTGTTCTTGACAGAAGTGATTTCAATTCCGCTAACTTTTTTTCATATTCCGATGCCACATTATGTAATTCTTTCGGATCTTCTTTCAAATTGTACAACTGATCTTCCTTACTGTATCCCGTTTCGATATTTACTTTTTTCATCAGCGCAGGCCCATTTGATGGTGAAATATATTTCCATCCATCTTTTACGATTGATAGTGTCATATTTTCAGCCTGCTCTACAATATAATTGCGGCTTCGGTTTTCTTTTCCTGTAAGCGTTGTAAAATAATTACGGCTATCCGTAAATTCCTTTGAAGGAAGTTTTTCTTTCAACATTCCTGCAAAGGAAGCCATCAAATCTACCTGGCTAAAAAGTGCATTTGTAATCGTATCCGGCTTTATTTTATTTGCCCAAAATACGATAAATGGAATGCGTGTGCCACCTTCGAGCGCACTGTATTTACCGCCACGATAAATTCCTGACGGGCTGTAATGTTCATTCAGTGCGGTCTCAGGTGACTGATCCAGATAGCCGTCATTAAGAACAGGCCCGTTGTCGCTGGTGAAAATAATAATGGTATTATTCAAAAGACCGCGTTCCTTTAAAGCCTTTAAAATTACGCCTACTGTATGATCCATTTCAAGAATTGCATCACCACGATAACCCAGTTTGCTTTTCCCTTTAAATGCCGTTGCGGGCATTCGGGGAACGTGAATATCATGTATGGCATAGTACAGAAAGAAAGGTTTTTTTTCTTTTAAACTATTATCAATGAATCCGAGGGCTTTGGTATTAAAAGTGTAACCTAATTCTTCATCAGTCCATTGAGCACGTGTGCCGCCTTTCATAAAACCAATGCGGCCGATCCCATTGGTAATATGACCATCGTGGCCCTGATCCGGATCGCTTTTCATTTTCAACATTTCGGGATGATCTTTTCCCAAAAGTTCTCCGGCGAAAGGATGCTGATAATTTACTTCAATCGGGTCTGAAGTATCTAATCCAACTACATTTTGATTTTCCATAAAAATGGTTGGCGTGCGATCGGCTGTAGCAGGGAAAATAAACGAATAATCAAAACCTATTTCCCTGGGGCCGGGCGTTACTTCTTTATTCCAGTCAATTGGAAATGTATCTCCCAAACCCAAATGCCATTTACCCACAACGCCTGTAAAATATCCGGCCTTTTGAAAGACTTTTGGCAAAGTGGTTATGTCCGTTGGAATAGTGAGATTGGCATTACCGGGTAAAATATTAGTGCCCTTCTGACGCCAGGCATACCTTCCTGACAATAGCGAAAACCTTGATGGCGTACAGGTTGAGGCGGTACAATGTGCATCGGTAAAACGAAGACCGTTTTGTGCCAGCCAATCAATATTTGGAGTGGAAATAGCTTCAGCGCCATAACAACTTAAATCACCATAACCCAGATCATCTGTGTAAAGGATCAGGACGTTGGGTTTTTGTTGCGCATTTAACTGAATAAATGAAAACATACAAAGCAAAAGAAAAGACCAGAATATTTTTTTCATTTAATTAGATTTAGAAACTTTTAAGATCGATTTAATATTTTTTTCATCATGGAAAGAAATTCTAATCCAATGTTGTATAAAAAGATTTCTGCGAACAAACGTACCCTAAAGGATTTACTACGGTTACAATTCCTTCACCATGAAACAGGTCATCCACTTCAACATATACTTTTTGGCCCGGTTTCACTTCAGGAATATCAAAGGCTTTATAGTTTTTATAGTTTCCTGTGCTATCGGATAAATATAGTTTGTATCCTCTTACAGTATGTTGTGGCAGTCCAATGCTTCCCAATACTTCCACACTTACTTTTCCCTTCTTCCATTGATGTAAACCTGGCAACTCAACAGGCGAAGACAATTCACGCAACACTTTCATAGAAGGTTTGGGATTTCCATACATGTCATAGATTCCATGAATTCTTCTTCTGAATTTATTGTCTTCATGCGTCCCCGGATAATGGGTGCGGTAATCTGTCAGGTCAAAATAAATCGCACCTTCCACGTATGGTTTGCTTTCAAAAATACTCATGTGATAAATCAAATCCTGCAGGCGTCTTTCATCACCGCCCCGGAAATTCGGTTCGCAAAGGCCAAACTCAGAAATAAAAAAAGGCTTCTCAGGATAGCTTTGGTGAACGCTGTCGAGATAAAAACCAATTTGTCCAACCGGAATATCCCACCAGCTCCCGCCATATTCATTCATCATCAGGTAATCTCCATCACTGGCCGCATCGGGCGTAAATTTTGGGTTGTTATAAAAGCTCCTGGTCAGAGTATTGCTTACATAGGCTACATGACGCGATGGGTCTAAGGTTCTGGCTTTTGCAATTAGATCAGCAATCATTTGTTTCATGTCCGGATCGCGACCTCTCAGCTCATTTCCAACTCCCCATGAAAAGATAGAAGGATGATTGTAAAGGTTCGTCACCATCGCTTTTAACTGTCTCATGGCAATTGACCGAATGGTATCATTAGCAGGAGTTTCAGGGCCCCATAACGGGATTTCCTGTTGCACGATAATTCCATTTCTGTCGCAAAAATCATAAAACACATCGCTTTGCTGAAAATGCTCGCGGGTAAAGATTGCATTTACATCTTTCATTAATTTTCCCATACGAATGATCTCGGTATCCGGCTCTGCAAAACCGAAGTTTGGATTGGATCCGGCTGTCCACTCAACGCCCATCAATTTGATCGCTTCTCCATTCAGGTAAAATTTTCCATTCGTAAATTTTATTTCCCTGAAACCTACATCAGTGCTGACTTTATCAACGGCTTTCTTCCCCTGCATCACCGTAACAGTAACGCGATAAAGATTGGGAAAATCAAAATGCCACGGATGAATTTTAGAAAACGAAAGAGAAACAGTTCCTTCATTATCCTTCCAAGCAGGAATTGCCGAAGTGGAAGAAATGACATTATGAGTGGATTGATTTTCCTCATTAACGGTAATTTGAAATCTTATATTTTTCTCCGGTTTATCAAATCCCAGTTTTATTTTTAGCGTTGCCGAACTATCGGCAACATTAAGTTTCGGTTCTGCATGAATATAATTTGCAGCAGGTTTATCACTCACAATTAATGCCACCGGGCGAATGATGCCGCCATCATTTGGCCAGTCAAATGAACTTCCAAAAGGCACTTTGTTTTTACCGTAATCATTGTTGACGGCAACTTCCAGTACATTTTCTCTTCCATAATTTAATTTCCCGTTGAGGTTGATAAAAAACTTATCGAATCCGTCACCGATATTTTCACCAACTTTTTTTCCATTTATATAAATAATACAAGTATGATTTACGGCGCCGAATTGTAACACCACATTTTTGTTTTTCCAATTGGACGGAACGTTGAATTTCTTTTGATAATAACCCCAACCATAATGTATTTCACTTCCTTTTTCAACATTCCATGTATGAGGAAGATTTACTTTTTGCGTATTTTCAAATTGAGCCGGCAAAGCCATTTGCACCTTGTTACCGATAGAAAACAACCAGCTTTCATTTAATAAAATGGTATCTCTTTGTGCAAAAGAAACCGCTCCAATCATCATTAAGAAAATACATAAATACGTTTTTTTCATTCCATAATTTTTTAAAAAATCCATTTTAAATATTGCCTGTTCTTTAATCAGTTATTTATTTCATCAGGCCACGGGACCTTCTCCCCGCTTGATTTCCACGAAGGCATTTGCGCGTTGAATGATTTCAATTTTTGAGTCAGCAATTTCGCCAGTTCTTTTGTTTTACCCGGAAATGTTTTTGATAAGTCATGTTGTTCTTTGATGTCGTCTTTCAAATTGTACAGTTCCAGTTTTCCATATTTTTCAAAATAGATCAGCTTCCAATCGCCCTGCCGGATTGCGGTGAGAAATGAATTATCAGTCCCTAAATCCCCGCCTGCCCAATCATTTGGAAAATTCCAAATCAAGGTTCTTTTTTCATCTTTCAGATTTTGATTTTTTAAAAATGGAACCATACTTTTCCCGTCTGTTTTTTGAACCGTTTTATACTTTGTAATTCCCGCCATTTCCAGGAGTGTGGGATAAAAATCCTGGATGATGAAATATTGATCGTTAATGCTTCCGGGCTTTGTTACACCGTTCCATTTGATCATCATTGGTTCCCTGATTCCGCCATCATACAAAGAGCCTTTTCCTCCACGCAAAGGATAATTCTGTGTGTTATCTTTTCCTTCACGTGGCCGATGAGAAAAACCACCGTTATCCGACATGAAAATGATGATGGTGTTTTTTTCCAGATCATTTTTTTGCAAATAATCCATTAATTCTCCCAGACTGTGATCCATCCCTTCGACAAGCGCGCAATAAGCGGCTTCGGGTTTCGAATAACCCGCATCCAAATATTTTTGAACAAACCTTTTGTCCGCATTGTAAGGAAGATGAACGGCATAATGCGCCATGTATAAAAAGAAAGGCTTCTTTTCCATCCGTGCTGTATCCATTGCCAGCATTGCTTCACGGGTCAAATCTTCGGTAAGAAATGTTTTGGTTCCCCAATATTGTTTCATGTTTGGAATGTCGGCCTGCAAACGAAAATGATCGGGATCGTAACCAAAATCATCTTCAGCAAGATAAGAAGCGGGATTTCCGGCAGCACTGCCACCAATGTTTTTTACAAAACCCAGATTTAAAGGATTTGCGCCAATCGTTTGATAAGCGCCGAAATGCGCTTTGCCACATTGTATGGTATAATACCCGTTGTCTTTCAAAAGCTGAGGTAACGGTGTTGCATACACGCTTTTTGGTTGCGGTACCGGCGACAAACCATTGACATTCCAATCGGGCACACTCAGCAAACTATCCGTCGCATCCACTTTTCTATTTTTAAATGCTGTCCAGTTGGTAACGCGATGCCGTGCCGCGTTCATTCCTGTCATTAAACTTACTCTTGAAGGCGTACAAATGGAATTTGCATAGGCATTCGTAAATTTCATCGACTCTTTTGCAAGCCTTTCCATATTTGGTGTGTGAAATTTTTGGTTGGAAGCTGTAACGCTGTCCCAGAAAGGAACCGACGTATCCTGCCAGCCCATATCATCTACGAGGAAGAAAATAATATTCGGCTTTTTTTGTGCTTTTACTGTAAATGCGAGAAAAGTTAAAGCAAGAATGTAAAAGGATTTGAGGATATTCATAGTTGTAGTGATTTCATTTGATGTTGTCAGTAATGCATTTTTAAAATCAAAGAAAGTAAAATAGCTTATTTAAATTGTTTTGAAGTTTCCGGGATATAAATAAATAAATGAGTTTTTTCTTGTCTTGAATTTCCCTTTCCATCTAATCTTTTACAACCTTCTGCTGAAAATAAAGTCCCATTTCCGCGATTGTGGGATTTAACCTGGATGAACTGATTTTCAGGCGTACTTTATCGGAAGTAACAGGATCAAACTGCAACAATCTTTTGTAACCAACTATCGTTCCTTGGGCAGCTTTTTTCCATGACTTTCCGTCCCAATATTCCAATTCGAATTTCTCAATTCTTTGACCAACAGTAATATTTTCCTGGAGCATCAATACGTTAAAAGTTGTTTTGTTTTTCAGTTTTAAATCAATCACTGCTGAAGTATCTTTTCCTTTTGAGGTCCAATAGGTTTCATATTTACCATCCAAAATTCCATTTGCGTTGATTCCATTTGAAGAAGTAATAACAGCCCCTTTCACCAAATTATTTTTGAAAATATCATCCCGTAATTTTGTCCATTCTTTCAAATTTTTTATGTCCGCTTCATTGATCAATCCTTCTTTATCAGGAGGAATATTCATAAGCAAAACGCAGTTTCTGCCAACAGAATGAAAATAAATATCCAGCAATTTTTCAGGAGATTTTATCTTATTGTTTTCTTCAGGATGATAAAACCATCCTGGCCTGATGGAAACATCTGCTTCAGCGGGATACCAAACCAAACCTTTTGCTTGCATAATTTTATCGCGACTTCCGAGGTCATCTCCTCTCATATCTCCGGCAGGTTTGAAATTAATGCTCTTTTGTGAATTTGCTGAGATGGTTGACTGGTCAAGGTTATCAGCGGGCACTACACTCCATTCTGTTTCGCGTCCATAACCGGTTTCCGTGCCTACCCAACGAACATCAGGCCCCATGATGGCGATAACCGCATGAGGCTGTAATTCTCTAAT
>JBIQMJ010000016.1:0-24366 GCA_044463445.1 Segetibacter koreensis | reverse complement strand
TCTATTTTAGAATTCTTTAAAAAATGACTCGTAAAGCAAGAATATTTATTGAAAAATTAAAAATGGTTTTTAATTACCCGTAATGGTTATGCTTAAACCAATTTGTATTTAGAAGAACACTGGGCAAACCACTTTGATTATTCAGGTGTTATTGAATTAAATTTTCCTTCCTCCTTTCATACCTTTATACAAAAACAAAAAACTATGAAAGCATTTTTAGGAAGCTCAACATGACAAGTTAAGCCTGAATTTTCGTATAACCATAACCGTTAGTTTCATTTAAAGGTTGCCAACCTTAGGAATTACACTTTTAATTTTAAATGCTTTTTGAAGGTTGGCAACCTTTTGTCACAAAATTTTCGTGTATCCATAACCGTTAGTTAAGATTTATATTTCATAGTTCTTATCAGTAAAGCAACAAATTCTGATGATTTTTGTTTTACTTTATTATAACAGTTATGCCTAAACGAAAAACCAATCAACTTAACTAAATTTTACCGAAGGTAAAAAGTTTGGAGGCTTGCGCGCGTAGGTCGCCTGTTCATAAGCATAAGCAATTTTTAGTAACACCGTTTCGCTCCATGCCCTTCCGAAAAAAGAAATGCCAACAGGTAATCCAAATACATCGCCCGCAGGAACTGTAATGTGCGGATAGCCTGCTACAGCCGCTAACTGCGAGCTTCCACCCAAAAAATGGTCACCGTTTACCAGGTCAGTCATCCATGCGGGACTGTCAGTAGGAGAAACGATCGCATCCAATTGGTGTGTATTCATCACGGCATCAATTCCTTCTTCACGTGTCATGCGATGGTTTTTTTCCAATGCTTCCTGGTATTCAGAATCTGTCAAGGGTCCTTTTGATTCCGCCTGTAAAAACAATTCCTGGTCAAAGTAGGGCATCTCTTTATCAGCATGGCTTTTATTAAAATCAATTAAATCTTTCAGCGTATGAAACGCAGTGCCGTTGCCGCGATGAGCAAGATAGGCAGCCATATCAGCCTTCAATTCATAACGCAGCACAGTTCCTTCCGGATCATCAAATTTTCCAAGGGTATCAATTACTATGGGGTCAATTAATATAGCACCCTGTTGCTTTAAAACTTCGAGTGAAGCATTTATGATTTTATCAACAGAAGGAAGAAACCCAAAATATTGCCGTAGTACTCCTATCCTTGCACCTTTCAATCCATCTTTATCTAAAAATTTCGTGTAATCATCCACGTTATTTCTTTCTTTATTTTGAGTGGCTTCATCTTCTTCATCAGCGCCCGCCATCACGCCCAATAAGATCACGGCATCCCGAACGGTTCTGCACATTGGGCCCGCAGTATCCTGCGAATGCGAAATGGGAATAATGCCGGCGCGGCTTACCAGGCCAACGGTTGGTTTAATACCCACTAATCCGTTTAGTGAAGAAGGGCTTACTACAGAGCCATCAGTTTCTGTGCCAATGGCAACCGTGCAAAGGTTGGCAGCGGCCGCCGCACCCGAGCCTGAACTGGAACCCGAACAATTCCTGTCAAGTGCATAAGGATTTTTAGTAAGACCGCCGCGGCCACTCCATCCACTGGTAGAATGCGTCGAGCGCATATTGGCCCATTCGCTGAGATTAGTTTTACCAAGGATCAGCGCTCCTGCATCGCGGAGCCGCTTTGCCACAAATGAATCTTTTGCGGGCTTTGCATCGAGCAAAGCCAAAGACCCGGCGGTGGTTTCCATATTATCAGCCGTATCAATATTGTCTTTTATCAGCACTGGGATTCCATGCATAGCGCTTCGCGGACCTTTTTCTTTTAATTCTTTATCGAGGGCATCCGCAATTTTTAAAGCATCCGGATTTAGCTGGATCACACTGTTGAGAAAGGGGCCGGCCTTATCAATTTCGCCGATGCGTTTGATATATTTTTCGGCAACAGAACGCACGGTGTATTTACCCGATTTGAAACCTGAACTTATCTCATCAATCGTAGTTTCGTCCAGTTCAAACGGTGAACTAACAAATAATGGAAGAAATTGGTTTATACTCTTCTCCGCGAAAGAAAAAGAAGGGAAAGTAGCAGCGGCAATACCGCCTGTTATACCCATTTTCAAAAATTTTCTCCTGCTCTCCGTAGTTTGATTTTTCTTTTTGTAAGACATGTAAAAATTTTAGTTTAATGCATTAAAATTTGTTGAAGGAAAGTTAGTGAAAAAGTTTTTCAGAAAATATTTTCAATTGGGTTTGGCAAAACTCAGCAAAAAGATTACTTAATTTAGTTGGCAATTATACTGCTCAATAAATTAAAAATATAACCATGAACAGAAGGGAATTTACCAAATTAACCTCAAGCGCTGTATTAAGCCTGTCATGCAAAAATAATTTTGTCGGCATAGTTGGACTTACCACTTTTCAAAATGAAGATCAGTTGAAAGCCAGATCTATCGATGCTTTTAAACGATTTGAAGAAGTTTGGAATTTTAAGGATTTCTGGAAACGGGGAAACACTTTTGATGCCTGCCTTACGTTTGCTGATGCACTCTACCGCAAATGGCCACACGATGCAGAGGTGACCCGCATACAAAAAAGAATTGACGAAATGCTTGAGGAGAATTATAAATATTTTATGTCAATCGACCGTGCGGCAGATGATTTTGGCTGGTGGGGCTTGATGGCGATCAATGCAAGAAAACATTTATTGAGAACAGGCCATGCAGAACTCGCTGATAAATATACGAAACTGAGTGTTGAATTTTGCTGGCAGCAGGAAAGAGACCACGCCTATGATTTTTCAGATTCAGCAAAGCCGGTGCCGCACGGCTGCAGAAACGGGGATGCCAACGGGCAAACCAAGGGCGTGAAAAATACTGTGACCAATGTATTGTTCTTTTTATTGTCCTGCCGTATTTATGGGTTAACACTGGAAGAAAAAATCCCTGGTAATGAAAAATATTTGGAGATGGCCTATCGCCAATGGGTTTGGTTTGATAGCTGGTTTAGACTCGAAAAATATGGATACCTGCAAAAATTAACTAACGGCAGCGCATTAGTGCAGGAAAGGCCTACCGCTTTTTTTGAAGGCTCTGATTATAAAGACATCACTCATCCCACATGGGAAAAAGGCTGGGTTTGGACAGGAGACCAGGGCATGCTGCTGGCTGCACTTACGGATTTGCCGGCCATTAAAAATAATATTGCAGATTGGGTTACAAAAAATAAAATAGATGCGGAATTTAATGCTGATGCATTTGAAGAAACTGTAAAAAATTATATCACTCTTTTGAGTAAAGGAATAAAATCAGCCTTAACCGGAAATGTTGATAACATCATCAGGGAAGCGCCTTTCAATGCGAATTTTGGTCCGGAGTTTGGCAACGATTATCTGGCAGGCCGTGGAATAATGATGCGTTACCTGGGAAAACTTTCCAAACAGATGGCTGGTGATCTCAATAAAAACATTCATGCAACTGCTGCCGCAATTTGGACAACCAGAGATATAAGCAACAACCAGTTTATGCCCGAATTTACGACCGTTGAAAATGATAAATTGTATGTAGCTCAATACAGAAAATTAGCAGGGACGGGAGATGACGTGCACAAATGGCGGATTGATGCGATGAATGAGCAGCAAAAGTTTGGGGTATGTCAAGCCATTGGCCTGGATGCGTTTGGGGCGATTATCAATAGCATGTAAACAAGTAAGGAATTACACAAAAAGTCATTTTTTAAAATTCGTTTGTGCATAACCGTTATATTTACATAATCAGTAACAAGGCAGGAATTTTGCAGTAAACAAAGAAATTTCAAAGATTTTTATTTTCTTTTGAAGAGGGTATTATCTTCCTTTATCACGTTTGGCGGGGGCTGCCATTTCGAACTCTTAATTTTCCATTAAAATATTTGTTGGGCGGCCGGGTGAATTTTCTAAGAAAAAATTCCGGATATCATCTCAACACTTCGCATTACGGTTTTTTAAAAAAGTTTGTCTTAAATTGTTCTGCAAAATAACTTGATATGAAAAGAAGAAATTTTATGCAACAGGTGGCGTTGGCCGGCGCTTCTGTTTTTACAGCAGGGTTGGCTACAGCATCCGGAATCAGCAAAGAAAAAAATATTTTTTCGAAAAAGAAAAGCAATGGCTTTCCTGTTGAATTACCTTTTAATATGAATTATGCCATCCACGATGGTATGTTTAAAAACAACGGCGGCAATGATTTTATTGATCAGATCAAATATGCCTACGATATGGGATTTCGCTCCATTGAAGATAACAGCATGAGCGGAAGGCCTGTTGCAGAACAACAAAAAATTGGTGACACACTGGCAAAGCTGGGCATGAGCATGGGTGTTTTTGTGTTGGATAAAGGCGGGAACGGCGCCAATACGCTCGCCGCCGGAAAGCAGGAATACATTGATATTTTTCTAAAAGGTTGCCACCAGGCAGTGGAGGTTTCAAAGAGAATTAATGGCAAATTAACAACCGTTGTGCCTGGCGATTTTCAGAGAAATCTCCCGATAGGTATTCAAACCGGGAATGTGATTGAAGCGCTGCGCAGGGGCGCTGAAATACTGGAGCCACATAATATTGTAATGGTACTGGAAGCGCTGAGTGACACGCCTAATCTTTTTTTGCGAACTTCTGATCAAACGTACGAAATCTGCAAAGCGGTAAACAGCCCGTCATGCAAAATTTTATACGATATCTATCACATGCAAAAGAACGAAGGGAATCTCATTACCCACATTGATTATGCTTATGATGAAATCGCTTATTTCCAGATTGGCGACAATCCGGGAAGAAAAGAGCCCACCACCGGGGAGATCAATTACAAAAATATTTTTAAGCATCTTCACAATAAAGGATACAAAGGGATTTTAGGAATGGAACATGGAAATTCAATGCCTGGAAAAGAAGGTGAGCTTGCGCTGATAAAGGCTTACAGGGATTCAGATAATTTTCTATAATGACACGAATCGGATAAAAGAAAGGGAACAGTAAGCAAATAATTATCCTGAATTTTTGTTTTAAAGAATTACTGAAATGCAAAACACTTTGAATGCCTGTTTAGCAAGAATAAACTTAAAATTAATTCTCTTATTTTTTATTACTGCCTTTCTGTTCTCCCGGAATTTATTCGGCCAGCAAAAATTTGTTTTTGAAAACCCTGCGATGGGATCGCCGTTTACCATTTCTATTTTTGCAAATGATTCTGCCAAAGCTGCGCAGGCAGCAGCTTCAGCGTTTCATTGCGCCGATTCGCTCAATGCCATTTTCAGTGATTATATAGACAGCAGCGAGTTGAACCGGCTGAATGCAACGAGCGGTCAAAACCGCTATGTGCGGGTGTCTGAGGCTTTGTTTGACATTCTGCAATACTCAATAAATGCTGCAAGATTAAGCCACGGCAGCTTTGATATAAGCATGGGTCCGGTAGTAAAACTTTGGCGAAAAGCACGCAAAGAAAAAAAATTACCGGATGCCGATTCCCTTAAAAAAGCTATGGACAAAGTGGATTATCAATATATTCATTTAAACGAAATTGAAAAATCTGTTTGGTTAGAAAAAAAAGGGATGCTGCTGGATTTGGGAGGATTGGGCAAAGGCTATGTGGCCCAGGCTGCCTTACACCTTATTCAATCCAAAGGATTTAAATCAGCCATGGTAAATGCCGGTGGCAAAATAGCGATTGGCGAGGTGCCGCCTGGAAGAAACGGTTGGCGTATAGGTATCACCGTGCCGGAAGAAAAGGAAAAATTAATGCCACAATTGTTATTGTTGAACAACACATCTGTAGCCACTTCCGGCGATATTTACCAACACCTTGACATCAATGGAAAAAGATATTCTCACATTATTGATCCTACAACAGGATTGGGAATCACGCGCCAGCGAAATGTAACAGTGATCGCAAAAGACGCCACCATTTCTGACTGGCTTGCTACGGCTTGTAGTATTTTGCCGGAAAAAGAATCTTTTGAATTAATAAAGAAATTCCCCGGCGCTGCTTTATTAATTTCTGAAATGAAAGATGGAAAATTGATACAAAAAAGCTCGGTTAATTTTAAAAATTATTTCGCGGATTAAGATTTAAAGGTTGATTAATTCAGATCTGCTATTAAAATAATTTGCTGCTTTCCGTAAGAACAAAACAAAAATTACAAATGAATGTAACTGCGTAATTCAATCACGTCAAATATTTTTGAGCCAAATCGATTCTCTCTGTATTAATTTATTATCTTCATCAGCAAAACGTTTGTCCTGGTATGTTTGAAAAATTAACTACGCTCTTATTTTTTGTATTTGCTGTTAACATTGTAAATGTTTCCGCCCAAAATAATTCAGCCAGCGATTTTAAACCTTATGAACAAACCATTCCGGGAACTACCGTTTCATTTAAAATGATTCCTATCCCTACCGGCTCTTTTATCATGGGTAGTTCTGAAGATCAGAAAGGACATCAGCCTGATGAAGACCCGGCTACAGAGGTAAAGTTAAGTGCCTTCTGGATAGAAGAACATGAAGTAACTTATGATGAATATGTATTGTTCCTGGATGAAGGCCGAGACACAGGGCCATTGCCGGATGGTGTCACAAGGCCGAGCCCGCCTTATGTTGATTTTACTTTAGGCATGGGAAAATCGGGCGGTTTTCCGGCAAACAGTATGACGCAATATGCCGCTTTAATGTATTGCAAATGGCTGTACTACAAAACGGGCATCTTCTACCGCCTGCCTACTGAAGCCGAGTGGGAATACGCCTGCCGCGCAGGTTCTGAGAAATCATATTCCTTTGGTGATGATGAAAACGACCTGAAAGATTATGGCTGGTACGCAGACAATAGTGACAACAAATATCACAAAATAAAACAGTTAAAACCGAATGCATGGGGCTTGTATGACGTGTATGGAAATGTAGCTGAATGGACGTTGGATCAATACCTTGAAAATTATTTTGAAGCAATTAAAACAAATACTACTGATCCTTTTATTCCACCCAATTCAAAATATCCCATTACTTTAAAAGGAGGCCATTTTCGTGATCAGGCTAAAGAGTTGCGAAGCGCTTCGCGACTCGCTTCCACCCGCAAATGGAATGCGCGTGATCCACAAATTCCAAAAAGTAAATGGTGGATAGCCGATGCGCCTTTTGTTGGTTTCAGAATAGTGCGTCCGCTTCATCAACCTTCTGCAAAAGAAGTGGATCAGTTCTTTAGCCGTGCTTTAAACCTGGATTAAAAATATAAAAACACTTAACTAAAAAATATTTATTCATTCCAAAATACAATCGTATGAACCTTGACCAATCGAAAAAGAACCTTCATTCACGGCGCGAATTTGTTAGAAATTCAACACTCCTGGCCGGAGGGCTTATGGCTGCGCCCATGCTTTCAAAAGCTAACTTTTTTTCAGGAGCTGATGACGTGATCAAAATTGCCCTGGTAGGTTGTGGCGGCCGCGGCACAGGCGCTGCAGTACAGGCTTTGAGCACCAAACAAAATGTGCAGCTTATCGCCATGGCTGATGCTTTCAGAGACAGGCTGGATAATAGTTTAAAAAATATTTTAGAAGAAATGGCTGAAACAAAAGGCCGCGTAAATGTAAAAGAAGAAAATAAATTTGTGGGGTTTGACGCCTACAAACAAGCCATCGCACTGGCTGATGTGGTGATCCTGACCACACCTCCGGGTTTTCGTCCCATTCATTTTGAAGAAGCGGTTAACAAGGGTAAACAAATATTTATGGAAAAGCCGGTGGCAACTGACCCGGCTGGTATACAACGCGTGCTGGCTGCAGCGCAGGTTGCAAAGCAAAAAAAATTGAATGTGGTGGTAGGTTTACAGCGAAGGTACCAGACTTCTTACCGCGAATTAATGAAAAGAGTTCACGATGGAATTATCGGTGAAATTGTTGCAGCCCAGGCGTGGTGGGATAATGACGGCGTGTGGGTGCATCCGCGGCAGGAAGGCTGGACAGAAATGGAATACCAAATGCGCAACTGGTATTATTTCAACTGGCTCTGCGGCGATCACATCACCGAACAACATATACTCAACCTCGACGTAATCAACAGGGCGATGGAAGCGTACCCCGAACAGGTCCAGGGCATGGGCGGCCGGGAAGTGAGGAAGGGAAAAGATTACGGGGAAATTTTTGATCATCATTATGTAGAATTTCACTACGCTAACGGCGCCATTTTAAACAGCCAATGCCGCCACCAAAAAGGCACAATGAGCAAGGTGGATGAATTGCTGATAGGAACCAAAGGAAAAGTTTTTTGCGATGAAGCGCGCATCACCGATAACAAAGGGAGAACTATTTACCAGTTTGATAAGACAAAGGAAAACCAGCCCTACCAGGCAGAGCACGATGAATTGTTTGCTGCCGTTGCAAAAGGACAATTTAAATTCTGGGATGCCGAGCGCGCCGCAAAAAGTACGATGACGTCTTTATTAGGCCGCATGTCCACCTATTCAGGACAAGTAATTAACTGGGACCAGGCCATCAATTCCGGCATTAATATCATGCCTGCAAAATATGCTTTTGATGCAACTCCTCCTGTTCTTCCAGATGAGAATGGGCTTTATCCGGTGGCTGTACCCGGGATGACGAAATATTTTTAATGGTGCGACTGCGGGTATTTAGCAATCATTCACGAAGACTATAAACGATAAAAAAGGAATTTAGCAAAATAAAAAATGCTACTATTTATTTGTTCACTTAATTTTTGAAACAAATAGGAGGATTTGTATGCAACGTTCTGTACCGTTTACTTGTCAAACTGTGAAATAAGCAATATGAAAATCTTTTGTTTACTACTTGGCATGATTTCCATTTGTCTTTTAAGTTGTAAAAAAGACAGCACAAAAACTTTTGCAACTTTTGACGGCGACGGATTTATTTATACCGATGGGAGTTTATTTTCAGGTGGGGTAGGATGGTATTTTGCAGAATCCAGGGTTAGTCAATGGAAAGTATTTCCTCTCAAAGACTCGCAATTGCCTGCGGAATTCAAAAATATTACGGTTGCAGATTCAATAGCAGTAAGGGTTTCTCTCAAAGAGACGAAATCACCTGTAAGTTGTGATTGTGCTCCCGGCATCTACTTTTATTACAATATCATATCTATCAGGAAGAGATGAGGAGAGCATTCCATCATTTTTGGAATGCTTCATATTTCTGGAAAATTGAATTGAAATTATCATAAAAAATATAAAATTTGACGTACTTTTTTCAAAGCGATATTTAAACTGAAGCCATCCGGATTTTCCGATCGAAATCTTTTAAAACACATCTACAGTCAACAGATAAAAAAGCCGCTATATCATTTAAATGTAGCGGCTTTTAAATTTTTTATTAAAAAATTATCCCAGCTTTTCTAATCTAAAATCAAGTCGTTTTTCTTTTTTAAAATATTCCATGATCATCACTGATCCTGGCTTGGCCGGAAAAATTTTTGTAGAGTTGGCTTTTGATTTCAATTCTATTTTGTCGGTCGAAAATTTTGAACCGTTATAATGAATGGAATTAAAAGTTCTACCTCTATATTCTTTATCTCTCACAAAGTCGCTGTAACAAATGGTAAAATTGCTGTTATCTGCATCGCCGGTTGTAAATTCATAATCGAAACCGCCAGTCATTTTTATCATCATAGCTAAGGTATGCTGGCTTTCATAATCGCTCAAGGCAGAAGCTACTACTGTATTATTTGTTTTGTCATAAATAGTGGCATTAGTTACTTTGAACTGATCATTAAATTCCATAACTACCAAATCAGTTACTACAATTTTAGTAACTCCTACTGCATTGGAATGTGCGCCACCCGCAGCCATCAACGCAGTAAGGGCAATGCCTCCGGCGCTTGCCTGCCTTTTATATCCTTCGCTTACTACAAACATTTTACCATCGGGCGTTTGTATCAGTTTATGGATATATAAAAATCCAACCTTATCCAATTTGCCTTTTTTATTGAGAGGAAGATATTTGCTAAAATCATCAGCCCAGGAATTGTAGGTCTTATTAATCACTTTTCCATTATTATTCAAAGTATAAACCGCCAGCCCTTTGCTGAAGTCTTTCGCAATGTTAGCGTCCCTGCTAAAATAACTTCCCATCACCAGAATTTCATTTTTATCTTTTAGCGGAACTATCGTGGTAGGAACAAATTTAAAACCGCCATCATCAGCATCTTCCAAATCAAATACTTTTTTATTTGTCTGAATGTTGATTCCCACCAGGTGAGCATTCATTTTGTTGCTTGTTTTATGATTTTTTGTCATTACCTCCAAAATAATCAGGTTATCCGCGCTACCTAAAAATTCAGCATTGGCATACTTTTCATCATCATCAGGAAGGTAAACCCATTGCTTCTTATTATCAGAAGAAAAGTAATCTATTTCATAAGTGCGTTGCTTGCCGTCCCGTAGCGGAAGCACCGATACATAGCCCTCCATTCCTACATTAAACACATTTTGATTGGTTCCTTCATCGGTATGCATGGTTTCATACTGCTTCATCAAATCATCCGTTTTTTTATCATAATCGCGGCTGTAAGTATATTTCAACTTTCCGTCCATATCATATATTTTCATGTCGAGCGTTTTGCTATCAGCGTTTTTAAAAAGAAAAGCAAGACTGGAATTGTTATAGGAAGCCTCGAGCAAACTAACCTTTTTGGAATCTTCAAATTTGATATCCTTTACCTTATTCAGATTCTGATCCAAAATCTGCAAAGTATATTCATTAGTGTTTTTATCTATTTTATCACTTATGTACAGAAAAAAATAACCTTTGATCTGGTTGTTTTCCATAATGGTGCCACTGTTGCGCAAATAAGTGGAGTAAACTTTATCAATGCTTAATTTATTTTGTGCCTTCAAAAAAGATAAGGCTAAAAACAAAAAACAAGTAGTGATTAAAAATTTAGATTTCATTTTAATTCGATTTATTTAAAATTTTATTGATTTACTATCTGGGAACTATAATTAAATACTTTTTTAAACGGAGCATAATTTGCCATTTGCGTAGCATACGGTTTTAAAAAATAATAACTAATCGAGGCATAATCTTCCTTATACAAATTTTGGATAAACTGGAGCAGTAAATTATAGTTCTCCTGATAAAAAGGTGAAGGCAGCACGGCAACTTTACCGAGTGTATGGTTTTTCTGTGCATCGTAAAATCCATTTAAAATCTTTCCGGTTTGAGTAACCAGGAAAGGATCTTTTGGATACTGCTCTAATAATTTTAAGGTATAATAAAGACTTTCTGTGTATTCATCTGATGCAAAAGCATAGACTATCATTTCATATTTGAAATTAAAAACCAATTCATCAAATGTTTTTTTATTTACCACATTTTTAGAAGAGGAAACCTTGAAATATTTTTCTACCATAGGTTTTAAAATCTGAATTCTTTTTTTACAATCGGGATGTGTTTTTAATGAATCTGAGAGGGTTGAATCGACTGTTAGTTTTGCATGGCCACTCAATAAGCCTTCTTCTTTGGCTATCCATCTTTTTTGAAATGGATAATCTTTGGCATTGAATAATTTTTGCAGAACCAATGCAGTGTTTAAGCTATCTGTGTCAATAGAATCAAGCAAGTCAAGAGCGCGAAGAGATTCCCTGACATCAAAACCCGTATGGTGCATCAATTCTACAGCCATGCTATCGGCCTGGCTTTCGTGATCACGCCCGTGACGTCTGGTGTCAAATGTGATCTCTTTCAGCAGATTTTCTAAATCTTTTCTTTTTCCGTACTCAGCGTTTTTAATATGACGCAATTCTTTTTGTACTTCTTCTGAGTTTAGAGTAGTTACATATTTTTGAATGCTGTTTTCACTATGGCGAAGACAAAGATGAGAAAGCTCATGGCAAAGCACGAACGCAGCCTGGCTTTCATTTTCAAGTCTTGAAAACAAACCCATATTTACAAGGATAACGCCTTCTCCAAGATAAGCTGCATTGGGAATACCCGACCTGGAAAAATAACATTTGATCTCTTCATTTTTTAAAACAGGATTGGCTTTTACAATTTCTGTTACTATTGCATTAAGATATTGTTGCGCACCTGGTTCTGTATAGATTTCTTTTTTATCAAATTTTTCCTGCAGATTGTCCCAACGCTCCTGGTATATTTTTAAAAGATCCTTTTTATACTTTGAGGGCAAATTAGCCAGGTCCTCTGAATAGTGTTTTTTGGCGGCTATTGCTTCTGCATTTAAAAATGTTACATTTTCGGTTGCAGGAGAGAAAGTTGGTTGTTGAGCAAATGCTGGCTGAAGACCTGCGCAAATGCAAAACATGGAAAACAAAAAACAAGCATTTAAGAGAGATAATATATTTCGAAAATAAGATTTCATTTCAGCAGTTATGGCTATTGGGGCAATAACAATACAAATAAAATATAAAAACGATAAATTTTATAATTTTATTTCAATCTTTTTTCCTTTTATCCAGGATGGGTCGTTTTATAACGAATAGAGCAAAAGTTTTCTATATTCTAAAATACATCCTAATGGAAAATTTGAGTCTTTTTTTACCCAAGAATTATAAAATTATTTCGAGTCTTCTTATAAAATTCCTCAACTAATATTCTTCAATTTTTTTCTTTAGTATTTGTACATAATTGAATTTTCAGTAGACGAACAAATAACTGTAATTTTTATTTAAATATAACGTACATGTATAAACGAAAAAAGGAAATTCAATTTAGAGTAGGAATCAGAAGTGTAAAAACATACAGCGTTATTATTTTTATGGATTTTCAAGTCATTGAAAATATTACGTCCGTTGATGTTACATCTTTTCACTTTTTTTGAATAACTATTTTAGGACAAGACAAACAGTTCATTAAAAAAATCATTTTACATGCAAACGATAAAATAAAGAATTCCCCACCGAACTCCTTATTTTTTTTGCTGCGATAAAAACGTAATCAATGAGGCGAAATCTTCATAGGACAAAGCATTGGCCATTCCTGTGGGCATCATTGAATATTTTAATTCTTTCCTGCTTTTAATATTTTTGGTTAAGAGGTTATGAACTGCCCCGGTGATGTCCCGTAAAGTGATCTTATCTGCCGATTCGCTGGTCACAAAACCCATCAACGTCTTCCCATCTTTCGTCTGAACCTGCACAGTAGAAAATCCCTGTGAGATGGAGGCGTTGGGTTTCAGAATAGATTCTGCAATTTGCTTTCTCGTCATAATGGAACCGATCTGTCCCATGAAAGGTCCTTTCATCACTTCGCCCCTGTCCAGCGTGTGGCACGTGTTACATCCCTGCTGCATAAACAGCTTTCTGCCATTTGCTGGGTTGCCTTTTATGCGATCCATTGCCAGCATGATATCCTCAATTGAAGATTCACCAATCTGTCCTTTTTTATTTCTTATTTTATCAAGATCAATTTTTGGTGCTTCATCTTTTACTACTACTTCCTCATCATCTCCCCCAAATTGTTTGATACCCATTCTGAGCTTGCCGTTGAGATCGGCAAAAAAATCTTTTCCCTGTTTACCGGAATTTTTCCAAACATCTGTCAAAAAGTTTTTAATACTATCCGAGCCTTCCCAGGTAGTTGGTTTATAATATGGCCCATGGGAATCAGGCCGCGTACTCCACCACCAGGTGCCGTCGTAAGCGGTTTCTTCATTGTAAAGCCTGCCCAGTGTAGAAAGTATTTTGGTTTTCAACGAATCATCCTGTGTGTTCCTATAAGCCGCAATCAGGCCCGAAACTGCTTTTGGATCATGCATATAACGAAGCGCCCATAAAGCCAATGCAGAATTTTTTGTACCAACAGCAGCCACGCACGCGTCTACTGCATGCAGCGCTACCAACGCTCTTACAGCAAGATGTGGAGGAATGATAGCTGAATTGGGCGTCGCGTGCGGCCCTTCGGTTCCTTTGGGCGGCGCAACAAACGATGCCGGAACAGGAATTTGTAATAAGGCATCCGCTGCTTCAGGCCGCCCCAGCCGGCCTAAACCAATGATACCGGCAAATTCCACAACTTTTGAAGTATCTTTTAATGCATTCAAAAATGGTTCGATTGGCACATTTTTCAAAAAAGGTTTTCTGTCAGAAAGCGCCCGCAGGGCAAAAGCTTTCATCGCTTCCTCATTAGAAAGCTGTACGAGATTTTTGACCGCATCTTCCTTAGCCATTTGTGCATAGGCATACATCGCTGCAACGCGGGCATAAGTGGGTTTATTTTTATCAGCAGCTAATTTCCAGGCTGCATCCATTGCCTCTTCTCCCCTCGTAATTAATTCCTGTTGCGCATATAACCGGGCCACATTACTTTCTGTTTGCATCAGGGAAATCAGTTCCTTAATGGAAGCTTCTTTGAGATCAGGATACGGTTTATAATTCCAGTTTTTGGGAACTACACGCACGGTAAATCCTTTCGTAGAATCGCCCGAATAGCCTGCTCCGTCCCATGCGGAAAGATACATGCGGCCTGAAGCATCCACATCCACATCAGTGATCTGTGGAAGATGAATAAAATCTTCCTGCTGTTGAGTATAACTGCCATTGTCGGGAGTGAGCCGGTGAATATACAATTCGCTTCTGCCCCAGTCTGCCATCATCGGAACGTGGTTGTATTTTGCCGGCCAGGAATTATCATCCATATACAATGCACCGGTTCCTGACCCTCCGCCGAGATCAACGAGTGCAGGAATAATTTCTTCCGTAAAATGTTTGAACAAAACCGGATAACCATATTCTCCGGATTGGATCATGTGGCTGAAACGGATATTCCATCCGCCGCCGTCATTCGTATTGTCCCGTGTAAAAATGTTCATGTATGGATCAATGGCTACATCATAAATATTACGTGTGCCGTGGGTATAGATTTCCATTTCTGTTCCATCGGGCCTCACCCTTACAATGCCTCCGCCCAACATGGTTACTTTTTTTCCATCAGTTCCTTCTGCATCATGGAAACCAAAATCTCCGACAGCGATATAAATCCAGCCATCTATCCCTAACCGGATTCCATTGGTAGCATGGTCTGTGCCCCGGCTGGCAAGATAAGTTGGATTGCTCATGTGGTTTACAATTCTTTGAGGTTTGCCATCTGCAAAACCATCATTGTCTTTATCTTCATATACATCGAGCGCCATACCCACCGCAGTAGAATCCTCAAAAACCGTATGCAGTACGTACAATTTATCGCCTATGGATATGATACCCCTTGGATCATCCACCATGGCGTATTCTGTATGCCTGTCTATTATTCCATCGTTATTACAATCCACCAGTCTTACAATTCTTCCCTGCCCGGGTTTTTTGCCGAGAGAACCAATCATATCTACTCCCACATACACCTCGCCGGTAGCAGCAACGGCCAGGCAAGCGGGGCTGGGTGTAAGTTTAGGACCCGAAAAGCCCATGATATTCAGATCATCAGGCCAATTCAGTTTTGTTGCCATTGAATCAATAGAAGCGAGTGAGGAATCTCTGGGTTGTGGATCGCAGGACTGAGGCTTGCTTTTACAACCTGCAATCAAAAAGATTGCAAAAAGAAAAACGAAACAATTTTTTATCATGAGTATTAATTAAAAGAGGACAATTTAAGCATATCTGCGCTTTTATGAAATTTATCAGGAATTTTAATGAATCAAAGAAGGAAGAACATCGGTGTAGCAACCTATGAATTCAAAAATTAACTGTAAATGATTATTGGCAGTAAACAGACAAATCCTCCTGACTTATATTTACCTATATAACAGTCATGCCTAAACGAAATTGAAGATTAACTATTCGCAAGAGAAGGAAAGAGGCAGGCAGTTCCATTGAATTGAAATTTGCTGACTCTTCCTGTAAATTTTACCGTCAACTTTCACAGCAGATCGTACATTTGTTTCAAATGACTTCTTCCTATTTTACCTACAATCGGGCAAAAGTGTTACAGGCATTGCGGTTTCATTTTTTCAGTAGAAATGAAATAAAAGCAATGATCATTATCGTCAATATTTTTGCTATCGCTTCGGCTACTTTATATTTTTTAGGCAAGGTAGATCCCCTGGCCTTCTTATTGAGTTCCGCATTGTGGTTTTGCTTAATGATTGCTTTCTGGTTTGTTCTTCCTTTAATCATTTACCGAAGGGCTGCCACATTTAAAGACCGGTTTAAGGTAAGTTTTGAGGAACAGCACTTGTTTCTTGAAAATGAGCGGGGAAGCCGAAGCTGGCCGTGGAAAGATTTTTCAAATTTTGTAGAAAGCTCTGGTTTCTTCCATTTATATTTCAACAGCCGTTCATTTTTTTTAATCCCAAAGACTGCTTTTTCCAAAGAAAATCTACTGGAAATCAGAAAATTTCTGAGAAAAAAAATAGCCAAATAAAATAACAAAATCAAATTTTGATCTTAGCGCCCTGAGTATGTAAGGATTGGGATGAGGGGAGATTAATAGTAAATCAATAAATATTGACAATTCTTATTTGAGTTTAATATAAACGGGGAGCCATTGGCTCCCCGTTTATATTAAAATGATACTGTAATATTTTTAATAGCTCCACAAATTCTGTTCGTAATTAAATATTTCGTTTTGAATTTTTTCTCCTTCCAAAAGCTGGAGAATGGGCCTGCCTTTTAACCCGGTTTGACTTTTCAAATCCGTATCAAAAGGATTATCCAACGTACTTTTTATAATCCTGCCATGAAACATTCTTGATTCAAAAAGATCTTCCCACGTCATGCGGGCACCATAGTTTTTCCCATTATACACGTAATATTTGGCAAAGATTGGCCGCATATCCGGATAATAAACCCAGAAAAGCTCGGTGTCTCCAAGATCCACTCCGGCAGCAGTGATTACCCTTTTTACAGGAGCGATTCCCAGGATTCTCCAGAACAATCTTGAACTTTGCTTGTCAAATATCACTTCTTCTTTAATACGGAATTTATAAAAAGAATCCAGATTTACTTCCTGCATCGTTTCCTTATTACCAATCACAATTCCTAAAGAATCATAAATAGGTACCGTAACAGAGCCACCTGAAACAGCCTTGGCCACTTCAGCTTTAGTCATTGGCGTGGTAAACCTATCGTCTATTGGGCTGAAAGCGGTAACACCACCATTATCTGGTCCGTCCTGGATGGCCTTCAAAAGAATAGAAATGAATCTTTGATTGCCATTGTCTTCATTCGCTGAATAACGGAAGGGGAGATTGATCTTTTCACGGGTATCTATTTCACGCCACAGCCTCTCATCATAGGCAGCATCTTCCTGTCTTAATTGTTGATACGGAAGAGGGGTTCTTTCAGTTATTAATCCATTGTGAACGTCCAGCGCTGTTTCAGGACGCAGGGAAGGTTTGATAGTTGCGATAGGAAGACTATCATTAACCGGAGCCGGGGCCACTACTATAGCGGTATCTACTGCGGCCGGATTGACAGTGGTATTTGCCTTTTGGGTAGTAGTTTTCTTTGCGGTGGTTCTCTTCCTGACTGAACGTTTTTTTGCCTGTTGTGCATCTGCTATATTACAGAGAACTCCTAAAGAAAGTACCAACATCAAACTCTTTAACAAAATAATTTTCATAACCTTTAATTTATTCTATTTAATACAATATAAACCCTGGTCCTGGTATGCTTCTTACTATTCCATCGGGTCCCTTTACTTTCACATTATCGAAGGTAACAGATGTTCCCGGAATACTTCTCTGTAAAAAACTTTTAACAGGATCTAAACTTCCTCCGTGGATCTCGGCTGATTGGACACTTGGAAAATTAGCACCGGAAAAATACAATGTGGCACTTACAATGTTAAAATGCGCATCAAAATCGAAATTTTCAAGGTCGGCACGTGCAAAACTCTGATTCTTAAATACAACAGACTGGATTCTTCCGCCCCCGCTTGGTCCAACTTTTACTACAGGGTCCGGAATTCTTTTTACCCTGAAATCATAAGTGCTTGCCTTACCATCCGCATTTACTGTAATTGAGGCTTTACCTATCTGGCTCACCCTTACTGTATATTTACCAGGGCCTCCGGAAGGAGATAAAGAGCCCCCTGACATTGAAACACGGGTTTTATCCCAGCCGGTTCCGGATGAAATTGTTACGGGATTTGGAACCCCAATATAAAACACATTCATTTTATCTAACATCACGGCTGCTCCACCGGGAGTTCCAACAGTGTAATTCACCGTTTCATGAACAGGAACTGGTTTGCCATCCTCACCTATAAAAGAACCACTGATCTGTATAGTATGGTCTCCTGCACCACTTACTGTTGTTTTATATTGGCCCTGTCCGTTTACCATACTTATAGGCTGCCCATTGATTGAAATATTACTTTTTACACTTGAGCTATAAGCGCCTACACCCGCAGTAACTACTAATTCCTGTCCCGGCATAAGGTAAGTTGAATTGGCTCCTACAATAACATTTGTCTTATCCATGTGAACTTCCACCGCGCCAATCTGAGAGTGGCAATAAGTTACCACCATGTTCTCCGCATTCTTAATATTGTTTTGAAATTTGCTCAACATAGTTAAGGCGGCTACGGTCGGGGTCATGTGGAAATAAGTTTGGGTAAAATCTTTTGAGTGTCCTTCCCTCGTCTTAAAATCCTTTGTATCAGTATTTACAGGAAAATTATTTTCGAATTGTTTCCTGATTGACGGATCAATATTGAGCATACTCTCTTTATATTGGTCCAGTTTTTTCTTTAGCTCTTCACCTTTTCCATTGGTTTCAAAAAGTCTTGTGGAAGCATCTAAATTATCCTCTCTGTAATCCTGCACACTGTCTTTTCCATTCCATTTCATTCTGAGGTCAGCAGCTTTCAGCAAATCAGCCTTCAATCCATTGATATAATTGTCCATATCGCTGGAAAGTTTCTTTGCCTGCATAGCTTTGGGTTCCCAAATCTTCGCTTTTTCCTGTGACTGAGGTTCAGTAAGCTTTTCTTCGAGCGATTTGTATAGTGTATTATTGGATGCGGCGATGTTGTTATTGGAAGTTATTAAACTTTTATCCACAACTTTAAATGCGGTAATTACCTCGTTGGATACGTTCAAAGCCAGAATAGCTGTAAGAACGAGGTACATTACATTGATCATTTTTTGCCGGGGATCTCTGGGTAGTCCTGCCATTTTATTTTAATTTACTGTTGGTTGGTTTTTGGAATTTTGGATAAGCTCTTACTGTCTTCCCTGCATAGCACTCAGCATATTACCATATACCTGGTTTAATTTACCAAGATTATTGGCTAAAGCATTTATTTGGTCTTTGGTCGCCTGTGCATCATCCACAGTTGAAACCATTACTTCACTTGCTTTGGCCATTTTACCATAAAAACTGTTTAATGTTTTCAAATGATTATTGCTTTCAGTAAGCTCGAGTTCGTAAATACTATTTAATGAACCAAGATTTTTAGTAAGCACCTGAACCTGCTCATGAAAACCTTTCGCACTGTCTGCAGCGCTGTTAAAATTGCTCATCGTATGCGCAGAATTGGTGTAAGCGTCTTTCATTAAACCAAGCGCGTTGGTAGCTTCTTTGGTTTTAGCAGAAAAATCACCGGTGCTTTTTACTACATCTCCTACTTCTCCAATCTGGCTTACCGTTACTCCCAGTTTTTGGAAATTATCACTAAGCCTTTTCATGTTTGCAGGTGTGATGTCTGCATCTTTCATCATTTTTTCCATGGATTGCAAAGCTGGATTGCCTTCATTTACAGGATGGGCGGCGGCAGCATGAGCCACTTCGTGAGGCTTGGGTTTTACCCACTCAATAACGGCATACACAAGGAAAATGGCAGTCTCCGTCCACATACCAACGGTCAACATGGTATCGGCATAACTCTGATGGGTTAGTTTTGCCCAGGCGGCAAAAATTACAACTGCTGCACCGGCGCTTACCAGTACATCGATCAGTGTCAAAAAATTTCTTTTAGGTTGTTGAATCATAACAGGGTTGGGTTTTTAATTTTAATTTTATGTTATTAATCTTTCATGGTTCGCACAAAAAATGCCTATATTAATTACTTTGAAATAACAATTAATACAGGCAGTAAAATGTTGAACTAAAATTTTTCTATGGGATGAAGTTTAATCTTTTTTATTTAATTATTTTTTACCTTTTTTACCGGTAGCAGGTGGCAAGTCAATTACACAACGAAATCCAATATAAGATTTAGAAGTATCCTGGTATTCAAAAGTACGGGTACTGGTACGAAGGTAATATCCTACGTCCTTCCAGCTTCCACCACGAATTACTTTACGTTTCATTCGGGGCGCTTCCTGGTCTTTTGCATTCCAGCGAACATCCGGGTTCATATCAGATTGAAAATTGTAGCTTCCTTCATAATATAAAGAAGAGGTCCATTCTGCGACATTTCCTGCCATGCAGTATAATCCGAAATCATTAGGCCAATAGGCATCTGCGCGAACGGTATAAAATCCGCCATCTTCGGGATAATTTCCTCTTCCGGGTTTAAAGTTGGCCAATAAGCAGCCTTTCCGGTTTCTGAGATAAGGCCCTCCCCATGGATAGGGAGCCTGCGATCTTCCTCCTCTTGCCGCATATTCCCATTGAGCTTCTGTCGGCAACCTGAAATTAGTTTCAGTAGCTCTTTTTTTACCGATCAGGTACGAATTAAGAGTCTGTGTCCTCCACTCACAAAAAGCGGTTGCTTGTTTCCAGTTAACCCCTACTACCGGATAATTTCCAAAAGCAGGATGGCTGAAGTATTGTTTCGCCATTGGTTCGTTATAAGAATATGCAAAATCTCTTACCCAAACCAATGTATCGGGATATATAGGAATATCTTTTTTAACAATGAAATTACTGCGGGGAACATTAGGATCCTTATTCCCTGCGGCTGCAGCATAATCAAAAGTTTCTGAATGATACACGAGTTTATTAGGATCAATTTCTTTTTTACCAAATATTCTGTTATCAGGCGTAACAATGATGGCATCTATTTTTTCTAACGTAGCCTTATCATCCCATTTGATGGTTTTCATTTTTGCCTTATCAATATACTCATTTCCATCAGCGCCCTGTTTTACATAACCCATCAATTTGGCAGCAATGGAATCGCGCACGTAATAGGTAAACTGGCGATATTCATTGTTGGTAATTTCTGTTGCATCCATCCAGAAACCACTGATTGACACTTGCTTATTGCGGGCAGTAAATGTATAATTGATATCCTCATCGCTGGGCCCCATGTGAAAAGTTCCTGGCGGGATGTAGACCATTCCGGGCGGTTTTGGCAAAATATAACGACCTGCCGGAGCTACACCATGAAGTTGCCCATCATCTGGTAATCCTTTGGATTTTCCAAATTTACCACAACCAGCCATGATAACTGCTGCAATTAGCATTGAAATGAGAGAAGTGACTTTCATATTTTTTACTTTGAGGGTAAGGATAAATGTAGTCTTTATTAATTTTTTTCGTTCATCTTACCGGGCCCTTCCTGATTTTACAAGAAAGACTTTTATTAAACGATCAGTATTTTTAATTATTGTAAAATTGAATCAAATTAATTTCAAATAATCTTTTAAATTAATGCAGCAAACCAAAAAAACTAATATATGATACATTTTGAAAAAAGCATTTCATATGACTAGCCAGTTCAAAGCAGGCAAAGAAAAAATAAAACTACGAAAAAACAATTGTAAAATACAATACCGCAAATATTTTTTTAAAAGTTGTGGTTTTACGTATTTTATTTAATCCTATATTCTATTTTTTTCAAAAGCTGTATTTGCTATTATTTACTGTTTTACAAATGTTTCTGCATCCTTAAATATTTTATTCTTAGCCTATACCATTAGTTTAACATTAATTTATTAACGTTAAAATAACAAAATAAAAAAAAGCATTCAAAGTGGCTTTACTGTAGGAATTCGCTTTACAATTAACTGTTAATGAATAAAAAAAAATATTTTAAAATTGTAATTTTGCCGCCTTCCATATGGCTAATAAAAAGCAAAGAGAATCAACAGCAATTTTTACAGAAAATGAAAATATTGAAGTGTTCGGCGCCCGCGAGCACAATCTGAAAGATATAGATATAGCCATCCCCAAAAATAAGTTGGTCGTAATCACAGGAATTTCGGGCAGTGGCAAGTCCTCACTGGCTTTTGATACTATTTTTTCTGAGGGGCAAAGACGATATATGGAAAGCTTTTCCGCATATGCCAGGCAGTTTTTGGGCGATATGGAGCGGCCCGACGTGGATAAGATTACCGGTCTTTCTCCGGTAATTTCCATTGAGCAAAAAACAACTAATAAAAATCCACGCAGCACCGTAGGCACCGTAACTGAAGTGTATGATTTTTTGCGGTTACTCTTTGCACGTATTGGAGAAGCTTTTAGTTACAACACGGGCAAGAAGATGGTAAAATGGAGCGAAGAAGAAATTGTAGAAAATATTTTGTCCCGCTTCGTGGGGAAAAAGATTACCGTTCTTGCCCCGCTTGTTCGTGGAAGAAAAGGGCATTATCGTGAACTGTTTGAAGAGGTTAGAAAAAAAGGATTTTTAAAAATACGTCTGGATGGAGAAATAAAAGACCTGGTTCCGAAAATGCAAACGGACCGTTATAAAATTCATGATATAGAATTAGTGGTGGACCGGCTTATGGCTGATAAAGCGCAAAGAGTAAGGCTTAGCGAAAGTGTTCAAAAAGGATTGCAAATGGGCAATGGCTTATTACTGTTGCTTTTGAATGATGAAAACCAGGTAGTTCAATACAGCCGTCAATTAATGTGTGAAGAATCAGGAATAAGCTACGAAGAGCCTTCACCCAATGCTTTTTCTTTCAATTCTCCTTACGGAGCATGCCCCGTTTGTAAAGGATTGGGTAATGTGTACCAGGTGAACATGGAGGCTGTCATTCCCGATAATAAATTAAGTATAAACAACGGAGCTATAGCCCCATTAGGTGAAGAAAGGGAGGCTTATGTTTTTAAACAGGTGCAGCAACTTGCCAGAAAACATAAATTTAGTTTGGACCAGCCGGTAAAAGATTTGCCAATAAAGATCATGAACCTGATCCTGTATGGGAATGAAAATAAAAACGAACCGGAAAATGGCAGTTATCCATTTAATTCAGACAATGAAGATTCGCCGGACGAATATGAAGGGATTGTCAATATGATCAATCGTTGGTTTCATTCTGATAACACAGGCGAGGGATTGAGAAGTTGGGTGGAAAAATTTATGATCCTTGAAAAATGTCCTGCCTGTGAAGGAAAAAGATTAAAAAAAGAAAGTCTTTGGTTTAAGGTAGATGATAAAAATATCGCAGATCTTTCTGAAATGGACCTGGTGAAATTACTCTCATGGTTCAATGGCATTGAAAACAGGCTAAGTGAAAAACAAAATGTTATTGCAAGAGACATTCTTAAAGAAATAAGGGAACGGATCCAATTTCTGCTGGATGTTGGATTGACCTATCTTTCATTAAACCGTCCTTCCAAAAGCCTGAGCGGGGGCGAATCACAACGTATAAGACTGGCAACTCAAATTGGTTCGCAATTACAGGGAATTACTTACATCCTTGATGAGCCAAGCATCGGGCTTCACCAGCGCGACAACCACCAATTAATAAAAGCACTGAAAAATTTACGGGATATTGGCAATAGCGTTCTGGTGGTGGAGCATGATAAAGACATTATGCTTGCTGCCGATTACCTGATAGATATCGGTCCGGATGCAGGAAAGCATGGAGGAGAAGTGGTTGCCAGGGGAACTCCTAAAAACTTTCTCAAACTCAATACCCTTACCTCTTCTTATCTGAATGGAGAGGTGGAAATAAAGACCCCTTCCAAACGAAGAAAAGGAAACGGGCATTCACTTATTTTGAAGGGCGCCAGTGGCAATAATCTGAAAAATGTGACTGCTACTTTTCCTCTTGGGAAATTTATCTGCATTACGGGGGTGAGTGGAAGTGGAAAATCAACATTGATCAACGAAACCTTATATCCCATTCTTAGCATCCATGCTTACAAAAGCAAAATGACGGCCTTGCCTTTTAAAAGTGTGGAAGGCCTTGAATATATTGATAAAGTGGTTGAAATAGATCAATCGCCTATCGGTCGCACTCCCCGAAGCAACCCGGCTACTTATTGCGGTTTCTTTACAGACATAAGAACACTTTTTGCATCCATACCTGAAGCAAAAATTCGTGGATACAAACCCGGACGTTTTTCATTCAATGTAAAAAGCGGCAGATGTGAAGTTTGCCAGGGTGGAGGCATGAGGGTGATAGAGATGAATTTTCTTCCGGATGTATATGTAGAATGTGAAAAATGCAATGGCAAAAGATATAACCGCGAAACGCTGGAAAACCGGTATAAAGGAAAGTCGATAAGCGATGTCCTGGAAATGACAGTGGACGAGGCAGTAGAATTCTT
>JBIQMJ010000015.1:0-24416 GCA_044463445.1 Segetibacter koreensis | reverse complement strand
AAAAGGAGGCTCCTGTAGAAACAGGAGCCGTACCAAAACTAACTGCTTATGAGAACTACAAAGTTCATTTATTTATTCATTCCAATTTTTATTTGAAAAAATTTTCAATTTTTTTAAGGCAGTTAAAAAAAATCGTATTTTTTTTTGAAGTAGCGATAAAGTCTTTTATTTTTTTCTGGAAAATACCCAGGAAAAAGAAAATTGATTAATTCATTCTTACTAACTCTTCCAGGCGGCTGTGCAGCATTTACTTCTGTTTTCAAAAAAGACAACCTTTTTATCTTAAATCACGATAAGTATTGGAAAGGGTTCTTATACCGTAAACGTAACGGGAAAAACAAAATGCCGTAGCGAGATTTCGCATGCAACGGCATTGTAAGTAATGTCTTTAAAAACTAAAAGTTGTATTGCCACCATAATCGCTTAATAACAATTCCAGATCTTGAAAAAAACGATAACAAATATATTCTCCATTCTCACCGGAAAGGAAAAGAATAAAGTATTACAACTTATTTTCCTCAATATTTTGGTAAGCATATTGGATATAGGTTTCCTGGCGATGTTGTTATTCGTGATCCAATTTTATACAAATCCGGCAAGCTCTACATCAACCTATCTTTCGTTTAATATTTTTAAAAGCTCTCCGCTTCTCCTGATTGCACTTTTTTTTATTCTCTTCAGCATAAAAAATTATTTCGCTTTCCGGGTTATAAGGACGCAATTAAAATTTATTTACCAGGTGTCATCAAGACTTTCCGAAAAGAATTTAACCGGTTATCTTAATGGAGACTATAATAATTACGTCAATATTGATTCGTCTGTCCATATACGTAGAATCAGCCAGCAGCCTATTGAATTTGGGCATTATGTTTTAGGAGGATTTCAACAGATCATAAGCCAGTCTGTTTTGATCCTGATAACAATTACAGCAATCCTAATTTATAGCCCCGTTTTATTCGCCCTGCTTTTTATCATTCTTGCGCCTCCCATTATTTTCATTGGCTTTTTAATGAAAAAAAGAATCAACTCAATTCGTAAAACAGCAAAGGACCTCAGTGAAAAAACGATTCAATACCTGAAGGAAGCTTTAAAGGGTTTTATTGAAAGTAATTTATATAACAGTAAACCCTTTTTTGCAAAAAGGTATAACGCATCGCAATCACAATTTAATAAAGTTCTTTCTGATCAATTGGTGATTCAAAATATGCCATCAAGGCTTATTGAAATTTTCGCTGTGATGGGCTTATTATTTTTGATCATTATTCATTCGTTTACTGCTGCTGATTCTATTTCAGTAATAACTATAGGAGCGTTTATGGCAGGGGCTTACAAAATTATCCCAGGGGTTGTAAAGATTTTAAACAGTAGTGGGCAAATAAAAACTTATGAATTTACAATTGATGATTTATTAAAAAATAAATCGCTTGTTTCTAAAAATATTTCTGAAAATAAATGGCCCTTACATTCCATCGAATTTAAAAATGTTTTTTTTCATTTTAAGATGGAGCCTGTTCTCAAACAACTTTCTTTTTTTATTTCAAAAGGCGATTTCATTGGTTTATCGGGAATTTCAGGAAAAGGGAAAACGGCGACGATGAATTTATTATTGGGATTTTTAGAGCCTGATGAAGGGACAATTTTGATAAACGGAATTCCGGTTGAAATGCAGCAAAGACAGTCTTTTTGGAAAAATATTTCTTATGTAAAACAACAACCGTTACTGATCTATGATTCTATTTTGAAGAACATCACTCTGAATGAAAGCGTTTCTGATTTTCAAAAATTAGAAGAAGTACTGCGGGTAACAAGATTGAACGAATTAGTATCTAAGTTTCCTGAAGGATATAATAAGATCATTACAGAAGATGGAAAAAATTTAAGTGGCGGCCAGCGCCAGCGAATTGCGATTGCAAGAGCATTGTATAAAGAAGCCGACCTGATCATTCTTGATGAACCTTTTAGCGAACTCGACAGGTATTCTGAAGACTGTTTACTAAAATATTTTAGCGAATTAGCCCAACGGGGAAAAATTATTATCCTCATTACTCACAATAAAGAAAGCCTTTTATTCTGCAATAAAATTATTTCATTAGATGAAAAACAACCAGCAGGTTTTGGTGATCTTGACGCCTGGCTTTCCTGAAAATGAGAGTGATACCTCATGTCTTCCTTTTCTTCAAAGTCTTATCAGGACAATCAACAAAGATTTTTCCTGTGTCAAAATCATTGTTGTGACTTTTCAATATCCTTATTCATCGGCAGAATATATATGGAATGGGAATACCATTTTTTCATTTGGAGGAAGGAACAAAGGAAAGTTAGCAAGACGATTTTTATGGTTCCGTGTGTGGCGAAAATTGAAGAAAATCAAAGATGAAAATAACGTGGCCGGATTATTTTCTTTATGGCTTGGTGAATGTGCTTTCATTGGCCATCGTTTCGGAAAAAAATTTCAAATACCGCACTATTGCTGGATTGCAGGGCAGGATGCGAAAGAAGGTAATAAGTTTGTTGCTAAAATAAAACCATCTTCTGATGAACTAATCGCAATATCTGATTTTATTGGGGATGAATTTTTTAAAAATTATTTAGTTCGTCCTGCTCATATTATTCCACATGGAATTGAGCGGGAATTATTTGAGAATGCTTGTTATGAAAGAACAATTGATGTGCTTGGCGCTGGTTCTTTAATTCCTTTGAAACAGTATGATATTTTCATTGATTGTATTTCCCGTTTAAAAGAACATTTTCCTCACATTTGTTCTATCATTGCAGGCAAAGGCGAACAAGGATCTGTGTTACAAAAAAAAGTGCGGGAATGCGATCTCACCACCAATGTTTTTTTAAATGGTGAAATGGCTCATCAAAATTTGTTGCTGCTGATGCAACAAACCAAAATTTTTCTTCATCCTTCTTCTTATGAAGGTTTTAGCATGGTTTGCCTGGAAGCTTTATATGCCGGCTGTAATGTGATCAGTTTGTGCAAACCAATGGATAGAGATTTTGGAAATTGGCATATTGTAAAAACCAAAAAAGAGATGATCAGTAAAACTCTTGAAATCCTTACTTATCCTGCTTTTGCATACAAATCAGTAATGCCATATTCAATAAATGAAACTGCAAAAGCTATTATGAAATTATATGAACACTAATTGCAAATACAAAAAAAATATGAACAGGCAGAAGAACTATTTAATAACTACATTTTATAATTTACAATTAAACATTCGCATATCAATGAAAAGAAGAATGAAAAATGTTGTTATAGTAACGCTTATTCTCCTATCTGTTTTGATAAATGTTTTCAGCTTCAACAAGGTTCAGGACTGGGGAGATGATTTTGCGGGTTATGTAATACAGGCACAAACAATTTATTCAGGCACGTATGATGATTTGAAAAGCGACCTCAAAAGAAATGATTTTATATTAAACTATCCGTGGGGATTTCCTGTTCTCATTTCACCGGTGATTAAATATTTTGAAAGAAATATTGTTATTATCAAAATGTATATTTTTCTATTTTTTTTACTATCATTATTTATTCTTTTTTATTTGTTTAGGGAAGACAAAGAAGCAGCGCTCCTGACAATATTGTTTGTTTCCTCAAGCCCTTTTTTTTGGGAATTTAAAAATTATATACTTGCTGATATTCCTAATTTATTTTTTGTGCTCCTCACGCTTCTTGTTGCTAATCGCTTTTTAATAAAAGATAAGACGATTATTAATGAATATTTCACATGCTTTATTATTGGCGTTCTCGTTTATATAAGTTTCATGATCCGCAATCAGTCTGTTGTCATTTTGCCTGCAATAATTCTTACTCAGATAATAATGCTGCGAAGGCATAGAATAAACTTAAAAAGAATATTGATTATTTCTATTCCCCTGGCAGTTTTTTTGTTTTTTCTGTTAGTATCCACAGAATTAATACCTATCAAATCAGTTACCTATCTTGATCAGTATGCTCATGAGCAGTTTGGCAAAACTGTTTGGGGGAATATCTTCTATTATCTGAATGTTTGGAAAGAATTATTTGCCACAACAGAGGCGATAAACAATGTGGCAGAAATATTCACCGGCTTTTTCCTGACTTTTGTTTTTATTGGCGCTTTCTCAAGAGTAAAACAAAATATTCTGTTTTTAATCTTTTTTGGTATGACGATGATCCTTGTCCTGATTTCGCCTTTTTATCAGGGCATACGTTATCTAATACCTTTAGTTCCGTTTTTATTTTATTTTTTTATTACAGGATTTCGATATGCTGTTTTTCATATTTATGCAAGAAGTAAATTTAAACAACCGGCTTATTATTTAGTAACAGGAATTATTATTTTTCTTTCGATTCAAACAACTTTAGTATATAGCCGCCAGGCTTCAATATCGCAACAACAGGTGGAAGGTCCCTATAAAAAAACAAGTATTGAAATGTTTGATTATATCCGGAACAACAGCGCTAAAAATGAAATGATAGGATTTTGCAAACCAAGGGCTATGTTGCTTTATACAGGAAGAAATGCAGTAATACCAGTATCTTATGATGAATGTATTAAAAGAAACATTAGTTACCTGATATATTACAAAAAAACCATAGTCGAACAATTGCCGTTAGACTCAGTTAGAAGTCATCCGGATAATTTACGCAAAGTATTCAGCAATGATGATTTCATCGTGTTTAGATTATATCACAGGTAAATAGTTGCTAATTATATAATCATTAATTTTTCACAAACTGAAAACAGATCATCAGCAATAGATTTGAAGGAAAGAGATTGGTTGAAATGATCAACGATAGACATAGATAATTTTTCTTTGTCGATAGTTTTTAAATTCGATAAAACTTTTAAAAGGCTTTCCGGATCTTCCGGTGGGAATAACCATCCAAACTTTCCATTTCCAGTTATTTTCTTGAATGAAGGAATAGATGTTACAATTGGAATGCAGCCGCACGCAATAGCCTCAATCAGGGCATAACCACTTCCTTCTTTGTGACTTGCAGAGATATAAAAATCGGCGGCATTGAACCAATGCTCAAGTTCTGAATGACCGGCTTTTCCTTTGAAAATTACTGAATTTTTTAAAAGGTTATTTTCCTTCAATTTTCTTTTAATTGCCGGTAAAAGTTCTTCCGTTTGATATATCATAAATAGCTTTGATTGCGGGTTGTAAATGAGGTATTTTTCAAATGCATTTACAACAGTCAAAGGATCTTTGTTTTGGTTTAATCTTCCAACCCATAAAAAAATCAGACCGTCTGCTAATCCCAGCTCCGCACGGCTTTGTCGCTTATCAGTTTGTTTGAAGTATGTGGATGCTTCTAAAATTTCAACACATTTATTTTCATCCGAAATAATTTTATTTTTTACAAATTCTTCTGCATTTCCGATACTGGTAAAAAGATAAAAACTTACATAACGATCAGCTATTTTCTGGAAAACTTTTTTAATCCCAAGAAAAGGATTTTCGCCATGATACTGTACCATTATTTTTGTTTTCTTCGGAAGTAAAATTTTTAATGCAATCAATTGTAACGGAAAAATGAGTCCTTGTATTAAAATGATATCCGGATTTTGTTTTTGAATATAGCGATGTGTTTTGAAAGGAACATGCAGGAATTTATTTTTGTTTTTAAAGAAAATGTATTTTACACCGTTCACATTTTTTTCACCTTCATAATTACAATGTTTGATTAATTGAATTGATAATTTTCCCTTTATAAAATCCACAAAACCAATTGACGCTTTCTGTAGTTCCAACACTTCTTCAGCGCTGGACAAGTTAGAGTGAGCATGATAATTCAGGTCAATCAGTCTAATCATCAATTTATTTTAAACAGTAATTGGAAAATCAACTTTTGGATAATAAGCTTTTACTTTTCTTATTAATCCAGGCAAATTGCCGTAAACATATTTACGTTTTCCATTGATAATAATTTTACTAAATCTTGAAAATGAACATCCGCCAGCTAATAACTGATATTTAATTTCTTCATCCAATAAGCGTATTTTCCCTTTGTGCAGAACCAACAAAATATCTTCAGGATTGATTGAATAAAATGCGTCATATCCTTTAATCATCGCACTTTTAGCAATGACAATATCTGCATTATTATCTACCGAAATTGATCCAACATTTTTTTGTCTCCACTTTTCAGCAGGATTTTTTGTCATCGTTTTAAATAATTCTTCATCTGTCATCATTTTTGTTTCTCTTGCCATGCGCAAATGTTCCCATAAATTCCAGGAAGCGGTTAATGTAGAATCCGTTCCGAAAAGAATAGAAGTTTTTGTTTTTAAGTTTTCAATGTCTGCAGTTTTATTCAATAAAAAATAATTGGAAGCAGGACACCAGACCAATGCAACGAAATTTTCTGCCTGTTCAGGAGTCATGGCAACGCCATGTATAGTAAACAAACTTTTATTGAAGAAATTCATTTTGATCAATTGATTAATTTCCTTGTGAGAAGATTGGTCAGTGCCTTCTCCAACATGAATTACATAGGGTTGTTTTTTTGCAAAAACATTATTCAATTTTAATTGCCAGTATTTTTCGAACTGAACAGAATGGAGAGAATAATTATCCTGTAGCACGGTAATAAAAGGATCAGTAATTTTTAATTTGGATCCATGATTTACAACCGTTGTAATTCCATTCAACAGATTTTTATAAAACCCCCATTGAATCCTCAGAGGTTGAGGAATTTTTAAAACAGCATCGATTGCTTCTTTATTTTGACAATGAATATCCTTTCCCCATTCAGCATAATTATTGTAAATGCGATTCCCGATTTTAGGAAATAAATTAAAATCAAGATGATCGTGGGAGTTGATCAAACCGGGAAAAGCGATGGCCTTTTGAAATTCAATTTTAATTTCTTCGCCGTTCGCAGCAATTTTATTTTCAGCCGTTACACATTTTATTTTTCCATCTGCAATCTGAACATTTTGCAATCCTTCGCTACCAATAATGTTGACATTATTTAACCACATCCGGTTTCTTTAAATGAATTCCATAAATAATCGGCATTCCTTTCCAGGCCTCATATACAGCGATTGCATCTTGCTTTTCATAATAAGGCTTTGCCGATTCGTCAATTGACTTTTCAACAAAACGAATTACCTGCAGACCAAGTTGCCTGGCTATGTTTTTTATTTTGACAATTGAATGAACATAATTTTTAATAACGATAGTTTTACCATTATAATTGAAAGTCCTTTTGCCACCTTTTTCCAAAGCAGCGGGATGATAATCGGTAATGATCATTTCTCCTCCTGGTTTTAAAACACGTTCCCATTCTGTCAAAGCTCTTTCTGTATCCTCGATATGTGCAATGGTTAGTGTGGAGAAAATAAAATCGCAGGAATGGTCCTTCAATTCATATAGATGGTCATCTTTTAAAAGATGCGTGTCCGCTTTCGGAAACTTTTGTTTCAACATTTTGAGCATTCCTTCTGAAACATCAAAGCCGATTAATTTCTTCGGATGAAGATTGAATATTTTTTGCCAATACCTTCCTGTTCCGCAGCCGATATCAGCAATTATTTTATCCCTCAAATTGATATCGTTCAGAAGTGAAGAAAATATCTCTTCATCCCATGCCAGCATCAGATTACCGGGTTGCACGTCATAATTATTAGCCCATAAATCATAGGCCTTACCGGCGTTTTTTATTTTTAAAACCAAATTTCTTTTTAATAAAAAAGAATTGAATTTTTGAAACAAATTCATTAGCCTTTAATTACTCTATTAAATGATAGCATATAACAGTATATCAAAACGTACAAAGTTGTGGCAAAGGTTGCCAACCTTTCAAAAGGTTGGCAACCTTCCCTAATATTATTTCGATTAGAACAAGGTATGAACAAGGTACTTTTATTTAATCCACGAAGCGCTGTAGCCAAACATCGCATTCCCAATTCTATAATGAATATTGCTGCTTCTATTAATGGAATTTATGAGTGGACGATCGTTGATGGAAACCGGGAGGAACATCCTTATGAAAAAATGAAAAGTTACCTGGCAACAAGAGAATATAAATATATTGGCTTTACCGTAATGCCCGGCCCACAAACTAAGCAGGCGATTCCTTTTGCAAAAAAAATTAAAGAAGAATTTCCACGTACTGTAATGATCTGGGGCGGTTATTTTCCGACAAGTCATTACAAGGTGGTACTGAATTCCGGCTATGTGGATTTTGTGGTCAATGGTCCTGGTGATGCGGCTTTCCCGCAATTGATTGATGCATTGGAAAACAATACACCTTATGAATTGATCAGGAATCTGGTTTATAAATCCGGAGATGAAATCATTAAAAACAGCAAGCTGGATTTATTAGACCAGGATAAACTGGCTCCTTTGCCTTATGATAAATTGCACCAGATTTATCCGATTGAAAAATATTTAGGAAAAACTTATTTGGGAAATAAAACTCTTGCGTATCATTCGAGTATTGGTTGTCCTTTTACATGTTCATTTTGTGCGGTGGTGCCCATTTATGAAGCAAGATGGAAAGCCAAATCAGCAGAGCATGTTTATCGTGATGTAAAATATATCAAGGACAAATGGGGAGCGGATGCGATTGAATTTCATGATAATAATTTTTTTGTTTCTGAGAAAAGAGCCGTTGCATTTGCAAAACTGATAAAGCCTGAAAAGGTGAACTGGTGGGGAATGGCGCGGATTGATACAATGGATAAGTTTAAAGACGAATCATTATCTCTTCTTCGTGAAGCGGGATGCAAAATAATTTTTTTTGGCGCTGAAAGTGGAAATGATAAAGTATTACATCAACTGGACAAAGGTGGAACCCAAACTGGATCTCAGATACTTCGCTTCGCAGAGCGATTAAAAAAATTTGATATCATTCCGGAATATTCATTTGTACTTGGAACTCCAGCACCCACATCTCAGGAAGTAATGGAACAAATTGATTTTGATATCAGTTTTATAAAAAAAGTAAAAGCAGTAAATCCAAAAACAGAAATTGTTTTATATACCTACAGCCCTGTGCCAACAGAAGGTTCTGAATTGTACAATGAAGTCCTTGCCTCTGGGTTTGCTTATCCTCAGCATCTGGAAGATTGGATCAGTCCGCAATGGGAAAAATTTGATTTGAGAAAAAATCCTTTAACACCCTGGTTGCGTCCTGAAATGATTGATAAGATCAGAAATTTTGAAACGGTTTTGAATGGTTGTTATCCAACTGTTTCTGATATCCGACTCAACAATCTGAAACGCCGGATGATTAAGCTGGTAGCAGGTTTGAGATATAAAATGAATTTTTATCAATATCCTTATGAAATAAAGTTTTTGCAACGCGTCTGGAAATACCGGCAACCTGAAATACAGGGATTTTAAACTTTAATACAATTTGTGTTGAACCATTTACGCATCATAAACAACAATCTTTTTCAGGTTGATTCATTCGGTCAAAATGAATTTGAGCGACTCTATATTTCTTTAAGAAAAAAAGAAGGAAGGTATTTTGCTGAAAATGAAATTGCAAGGCTTCCCGCGGTTGACCATTCTCATCCGCTTTTTAAAGAATGGAAGATCAGAAAAAAAAGTTGTGATCATCTTTTGCATTACATTAAAAAGCAGAGCCGGATTCGCAACATTCTTGAAGTGGGTTGTGGTAACGGATGGCTTACAGCACAGCTGGCATTAGTAACGAAAGGAACAGTTACGGGAATAGATGTTAACAAGACAGAGCTAAAAAAAGCAAAAAAAGTTTTTCAAAAAAGAGCACGCATCAATTTTGTTTATGGTGACATTCGCGCCGGAATTCTTGCTGATCAGAAGTTTGATCTGATCGTGTTTGCTGCTTCTATTCAATATTTCAAATCATTGAAAGAGATCGTCAATAATGCATTACAGCATTTAACGCTCCAGGGAGAGATACATATTATTGACAGCCCCTTTTATGCGATTGAAGAAGTTTTTCCTGCAAGGCAAAGGACACGGAAATATTTTTCCCGGCTTGGATTTCGGCAGATGTCGAAATATTATTTTCACCATCGTTTGTGTGATTTAAAGCCCTATAATTATAAGATATTACACAACCCGCATTCATGGATCAACAAATTGATGTTTCGTAAAAATCCTTTTTATTGGATAGTGATCCAAAATAATTATGCTGATGTTTAATCAAGCATTATATCAAACTTATCAACGTCACAGAACGCTGCAAACCAACAGGATTACCGCTTTGCCGATTGTTATCCTGATGCCTCACAGCGCTTGCAACTGCCGCTGTGTGATGTGTGATATCTGGAAAGGCAATCATAATCTGAAACAATTAAACGAACAGGATATCCAGGGATTGTTGTCTTCACTAAAGAAGTTTGGAACACGACAAGTGCTGATGTCAGGCGGAGAAGCATTATTAAATCCTCTTTTTTTTCGCTTCTGTGAAATACTCAACAAAGAAAAAATAAAGGTCAGTTTATTGTCAACAGGACTTACGCTGAAAAAAAATGCTTCGATGCTGGTTGATTATGTGAACGATATTATTGTTTCTCTTGATGGCGATGAAGAAACGCATGACAGGATCAGGAATATTCCCGGTGCATTCCAAAAAATGAAGGAAGGAATTGATGCCATAAAACGGTTAAATGCTGATTTTAAAATTACCGGCCGAACTGTTATTCATCAATTGAATTTTCGTAAGTGGCCTGCAATTATTGAAGCTGCAAAAGAAATTGGTTTGCAACAAATCAGCTTTTTACCTGCAGATGTTAGCAGCCATGCATTTAACCGTGAACTGATTTGGGATGAAAAACGCCAGCATGAAATTCTTTTATCAAAAAAAGATGTGCCCGATCTTGAAAATATCATTGAGGCTTTACTAGTCTCTAATTCGCTTGATTTTAAAAATAATTTTATTGCTGAATCACCGCAAAAGATCAGGAAAATTTACAGTTATTATGCAGCGTTTTATGGCTTGAATGATTTTCCCTTTAAGCGCTGTAACGCGCCGTGGGTATCCACTGTCATTGAAGCGGATGGAAATGTAAGGCCTTGTTTTTTTCACCAGTCTTATGGAAACATTCGCCATCAATCTTTGGATAAAATTTTAAACAGTGACAAAGCAATCAGTTTCAGAAAGAACCTCGATATGGACAAAAATGAGATTTGTAAAAAATGCGTTTGTTATCTCAATCTTGCTCCGCGAACAAGATTGTAAAATTTTTTTTTTGTAAATGAGCCAGATACTTTTTTCTCATTCTTATTTTCTTCGTTTCGATCCTAAACAATGGTCGATAGGACAACCGTATGCCCCATTGGGCACTTTATATGCTGCTTCATTAATGCGTCAAAATGGTTATTCCGTTTCATTTTTTGATACCATGTTTTCTCATGCACCTGAAGAGATAATCCCGGTAGTTGAAGAAATAAATCCAACATTTTTTGTAATTTATGATGATGGATTTAATTACCTCACCAAGATGTGTTTGACCAACATGAGAGAGGCCGCTTTCCGGATGATTCATCTTGCGAAACAAAGGGGTTGTACTGTTATCGTTTCAAGTTCTGATTCCAGTGATCGATACGAAATGTACCTGGATGAAGACGCCGATTTTATTTTGATTGGTGAAGCAGAAATTACTTTACTAAAACTGATCAATACAATTCAGAGAAATGAAACCGACTTTTCAAATATCGAGGGGCTTGCTTTTAAAAAAAATAATTCAGTTATTAAAACTATAAAACGCAGCGTGATCAGGAATTTGGACGCGCTTCCATTTCCCGCATGGGATCTGATTGACATGGAGCCATACCGGCAATCGTGGATGAAGCATGCCGGATATTTTTCAATAAATATTGCCACTACAAGAGGTTGTCCCTTCAAATGCAACTGGTGTGCAAAGCCAATTTACGGAAACAGATACAATACGCGTTCTCCCGAAAATGTAGTAAACGAACTTATAATGCTAAAAGCTAAATTTGATTTTGATCATATTTGGTTTTGTGATGACATCTTTGGCCTGAAGCCCGGGTGGATAAACGAATTTGCAGATTTAATTGCAAAGGAAAAATTGCCCTTTAAATTCAAGATGCAGGGTAGAGTTGACCTGTTATTAAAAGAGAATGCGATCAAGGACCTGGCAAGAGCGGGTTGCGATAATATCTGGATGGGAGCAGAAAGCGGATCACAAAAAATACTCGATGCAATGGATAAAGGAACGAAAGTAGAACAGATTTATGAGGCGACACGTTTATTAAAAAAGAACGGCATCAATCCTTCCTTCTTTATTCAATTTGGTTATCCCGGAGAAACGTATGACGACATCAAAAAAACAATTCGAATGATTAATCAATTATTGCCCTTTGAAATTGGTATCTCAGTTTCATATCCATTGCCGGGAACCGTTTTTTTTGAAAAAGTAAAATCAGAATTAAAAGAGAAAACAAACTGGACAGATTCGGATGAAATGGCTTTAATGTTTCATAATAATTATCAACCGGCTTTTTATAAACAGCTTCATACCTATGTTCATAAAAGTTATCGCAAGCATTTATCGTTCGAAAATTTTAAAAAACTTTTTTCCGATCCTTGGAAAATTAGTTCTTCGACAATTAAGAAAGCAATGTCTGGTATTTACTATGTTCCTTCTGCATTTTTTGAGAAAATAAAATTATTGCAACTTCAAAAATAAACATGAAGACTGTTGATATTAATATGAATGAAAGCTTTTCTGCTACTGCATTTACACAGCAGGCAAACAAATTTGATGAATTATATTCCGGTAATACAATTATCCAATACAAAAGAAAAAGAGTCCGGGATCATCTTTCGAAATTTATTTTTTCAGGACAAAATATTTTAGAATTGAACAGCGGCACCGGCGAAGATGCGATCTGGTTTGCTGAACAAAATTGTCATGTTCATGCAACCGATATTTCTGTTGGAATGATAGAAGTTCTTCGGCAAAAAGTAAAAGATGTGCATTTGGAGAAATTAATAAACAGCGAAATTTGTTCGTTTACTGCATTGGAAAATCTAAAAAATCAGGGACCATATGATTTAATCTTCTCAAATTTTGCCGGCTTAAACTGCACCGGCGAATTAAATAAAGTGCTTGCCTCTTTTGCCGGATTATTAAAATCAAAAGGAATCGTGACGCTGGTTATTCTTCCAAAATTTTGCCTGTGGGAGTTTTTATTGATCTTCAAAGGGAAGCTGAAAACAGGTACACGAAGGGTTTTCAGCAAAAATGGTGTAAGCGCGAGAGTAGAACAAACACATTTTACATGTTGGTATTACAATCCATCATATCTTATTAAACATCTAAAGAAAGATTTCGATCTCTTGAGCATTGAAGGACTTTGTACGATTGTTCCTCCGTCTTATATTGAGAATTTTCCAGGAAGATTTCCAAAACTTTTTTCCAGTCTTTGTAAAATTGAGAATGCATGGAAAAATAAATGTCCATGGAAATACTTTGGTGATTACTATATCATTTCTTTTCAAAAGAAATAAGAGCTACTGGTCAATTTGAATAAGCTCACAAGAACTGAACAATTGATTCACACGTAATTTGTATTCATTTATAATTTTTAATTGAAAAATATCAGGATTGGGTTTTGAAAAATGAGGACTTACGATCATTGATATCCGTTCACCATGATTGTTTAATTTATTTTTTTCAGTTTTCTTTTTCCAGCGCTTATCGGTTACTTTCATCAGCCAATTTTCAATCACATCTCCAAACTTTGAGCGAAATAGTTTTTCAATAAATCTTATTAATTTTATTTTTCCTGTGCCATCCTCATCAATAGAAATTTTTTGTCCAGGAAAATAATTTTTTGTCCAGGAGTTAGCATCGATAAATCTTTTGAAGTATTTTTTTCCCTGCATTGGTTTCAGAGTGACAATTTCCATTGCTGTAAAAATATTTTTCTCAACGATCTCCATGCCTTCCTCATCTACATAATAGTTCATGCAAAACCAATGTTGCTTTCCAGCCAAGTAACTAAGTTTTTTAAACAGATGCATAAAACTTCGTGCAGTCCATAAACGATCCGCTTCTGTGATAATAAAAAAATCAATATCAGATTTTTTATCTGCAAAATCTTTTGACAAAGAACCTGATACACAAACACTTTTGACAAATGGGAAGCCACTTAAAAATTTGGCAATTGTCCTCGCAATTTTTAATTGATGCACAGCTCGCTTATTTCCTTCAATTCTCCTGCTGACAATACTTTCAAGATTTTGTAATGAATAGAATCGATTGGTTTTGAAAATCAGTTTTTCTTCCAATAAATTTTTTAATGATTCATGAAAATCAGATTTGGTATTTTTTTCCGGAAGAAACTGAATGATCTCTTCAGCAGTCAAAGGATAATTAAAAATATCAAAATACGTCAATGTTTTCAATATGTTGCGACAGAGGTTGTTCAATGAATTGAATTAAGAGCTGTGACTAATGAACTTTTATTTTCCTTTTTTATACGCTGTAACTTTTGATACTTCAAAAAAGATAAGTGTGCATTTTGTATTGCGATGATCCAGCCATAATATCCATCTAAAAATCCCAGTCTAAAAAAATAACCATTGATAAAAGACCATAAAGGACTCAGGATAATTTTGGACCAATGTTTCTTTTTCCCGGAATCAAAAATTGTTTGCGCTGCAATGGAACTCATTCTTGCATTCCTTTCCAAATGTTCTTCAATAGTATCGAATGTGTAATGAAGAATGTCGCCTTTTAAAAATTGCACTTTAATATTTCCACGTAATACGATTTTGTCGTGAGGATTCATTCCTTCCCAGGTCGCAATTCGTTTATCAAAAAGCCTGATTTTTCTGTCAGGATACCATAATCCATGATTGATAAAACGGCCGCAATAATAATTGTAACGATTCATCGAATAAGCTTTGAATTGAAAATCTTTTTTTGCTTTTAAGATGGCTGCAATCAATTCTGGGCTAAGCGCCTCATCAGCGTCCAGGCTTAGAACATAGTCATACTTTGTTAATTTCAGAGCACAGTTTTTTTGTTCTTTATACCCTGCAAACCTTTCCTGTTTTACAGTCGCTCCACGTTCTTTTGCAATCGAAACAGTATTGTCGGAGGAGAATGAGTCGAGGACGATTATTTCGTTAGCCACATACCAAAGAGAATCAATGCAGCGGCCAATGTTGGCTTCTTCATTCGAGGTAATAATTACTGCTGATAAGGGTTTCATGTTGCAAAAAATAGTCTGCAATTAAATCGTAATAAAATAACCGGAGGTTGCTTTTTTAACCCAAACCTTTTTCGATATTTATTTTTTCTTTGAAACCAGTTATTAAAAATACAGAGAGAAAGAAACTGTAAAAGAAGATGCCTTTGTTTACATCAAGGATATTTTCAGAAATAGAAACTACCGAGATTAAAATCAAAAATGATAAAAATATAAAGTCTTTCCGTTTTAGCGCCTTTGAAAATGAAAAATAAAGGACGTATAAATAAATAAGCAAACCGATGATCCCTGCTTTTATCAAAAAACTGAAATACTGGTTATGCGCATTTAATTCAACCAGGTAAGAACGATAAAATTTGTTTTCAAAATATTTCTTCTTCAAAAGATATTTTTCAGATCCGCCACCATAACCCACGATTGGAGAATGTGTGATTAGCTGCAATTCAAGGTCCCATCTTTTCATTCGCGTTTCAGTCAGGTCGGGCGTTACAGCGTTTTTATCAAGATCCTCCTTTAGGTCGCTGATGTACCTTTTCTTAAATGCGTTAATGTTTGTAATCGCGAAAAAAAGAAAGAATAATCCCAGCAATGAAGCAATTGAATATTGCCATCTTTTTTTACCATGCAGTAGCAGAGCCGGCACTGCAATGATAACGATGATGCAAGTGGCAATAACAACAGAGCGTGAGGAAAGCTGTATCAATCCTGCATAAAGAATCAATATCAATGAAATATATTTTCCATTTTTAAGTTCTGGCTTTTGAAAAAAAAGATAAAGCAATATGCTTATAGAAAGTGCCGCATACATTGACAAATAAGTAGGGTGTAAATCAATCGGCGATGAAAAATTTTGATTGAGAAACGCTTTCCTGAAAATCGTTGACCACGAATAATGATAATAGTGAATTACCCTGAATGCATGGAAATATAAATAAACAATGGTGATCGTGCAGGTGAAAGCAAAAATTTTGAGTAGTGAAATTTTGTATTTTTCTAAATTTAAATTGGTTAATGAAAGACAAAGCGGAAACAATAAAATACCCAGTTGATGATCGATTTCTTTGAATCCTTCTGTAACATAATTGCTGTAACTAATGGTAAATAAACTTAGGAAAAATATAGAAGCGATGATCCAAACCACTTTATTTTTCAGGGCCTGCACATTTTTCTTTCTGACATGAATCAGTGTATGGATTACAAAACAGCTCAGTAATATTTCACTAAAAAAATGTTGGAATGGCAATGCAATGAGAAACCAACTGATCAGAAAGTAACTGATTTTGTTTTCCAATGTATCATTTATAAAAAATAAATTTTTCATCTTTTATGCTTATAAAAACATTCAATTATATAATCGTTGTATTGCTCAATTATGTTTGGCCAGTTGTATTTTCTTTCTATTTTTAATAAATTATTTTGAACCATTTGTTCTTCTTTTTTATCCCGCTTTACTGACTCAATTAATTGTTCAACGTCTTTTGAAGATTGAAAATAATAAGCGTCTTTTTGCAATACAGATAGATTGAATTCGTTTTGATGTGCTGCAATCAATGAACTGCTTCCCATCGCTTCCAGCAAAGAAGGATTGGTGCCTCCAACACTATGCCCATGAAAATAAAGGCTTGAAAAATATTTTAAGGTATGTGTGAGAGAGCTATCATAAATCGCTCCTGCAAAAAGAATTCTTTTATCTGATTCAAATTTCTTTTGAATTTTTTGTCCGAAAGAGTTGTTCGTGTTTCCAATTACCAGGAACTTTTTATCAGACGAACTTTTATTAAAACCATCCAGGATTGTTTCGATATTATTTTCGGGTTCCATTCGAGCCATCAACAAAAAATATTCCTTCTTGCAGATATGATAATACGAAAGCAATGAATTATTATCCAGGTAACTAATCTCGCTGCCGTAAGGAATGTATTTGCATTGAATGTTGTATTTTTTTTGCAAATAATTTTGGATCACAATCGAATCAGCAATGTAGAAATGACTGTATTTTACTGCCCACTTTTCTGCGCGTTTTAAAAACTGGCGTGTCATATAATTATACTTACTTCTTTTCCATTCCAATCCATCCATGTTGGAAATGATCACAGGTTTTTTGGGAAAAAATATTCCCCACACAGAACTGCTTGTGTAACCTAAAAACAGCAACGCATCGAAGTTTTGCTTTCTTGCATGTTGAATGCAATTCCAATCATAAATGAATTGTCCGGCGGTTCCAATTTTGTATTCCGGATCATAGCAATGTTTTATTTTGACACCATGAAAATCTTTTTGCTGGTAAGGATGATTGTGTGAATTATATACGGTTATATCATGGCCCTTATTTACTAATCCGACCGAAATACATTCGGCCATTTTTTCAAAGCCTCCATAAAAATTAGGAATGCCACGGCAACCAATTATTCCAATTTTGAGTTTCATTTTAAAAGAATTTTTTTATAAGCGTCAAAAGTTTTTTGTGCTGCATTTTTCCAGGTGTAGTTGGCAAATATTTTCTCCCGGAAACTTTTGTTACCATTGTCTTTACTTGCTTTTTCAATTGCTTCACGAATAGAAACCGGAGAGGAAGGGTCATAATAAAATGCATGGCCGTTACAACATTCGGAAGCATAACCGCGGTTGGTAATTACGACATTGCATCCTAAAGAAGCCGCTTCTAACGTAGACAGGCCACAGGTTTCAAACCAACTGGGTAGAATATGAACTTTTGCTTTCTGGTAATATTGAATCAATTCCTGTTGCGGCAAATAATCAATGAAATGAATATTTGGTGCGGCAATTTTTTTACATTTTTTATAATAATCAGTTTGATTGATTGCAGCATTTCCAATAATAAAAAGTTGAAATCTTGAATTGTTGACGGCTTTGATCAGGTTCAATTGATTCTTTAATCCTTCAATACGTGCTACTGACAAAATAAGATTCGGGTCTTTTTCCTGATTTACTGTTGATGAAAATAAATCAGTATCAATCCCATTTGGAATAATAGAGAATGATGGAGACAAAGAATATAACCGGACAAGGTTTTGATACTCCATCTCAGAATTAGGTAGTACCATTGCGGCTTTCAAAAGAATATGTTTGATACAGTGACTGTAACCTTTCACTAAATAGGAGAATGACCTAATTTTTTCCTGCCCTCTTATCCATCGCGCAATTGATTTGAAATACTCAATTTGTGGGGATGATAAATAATGAAATATTTTCCCGGAAAATCCTTTTCGGTAATGCTGGTCAAATTCTGAATAGTCAATTAATAAAGGTGTTACAACAAAAGGAGTTGTTGATTTTTTTATGTGAAATAAAATATCTGCCGGCCTTGTTAAATTAAAAAAATGAAACAGGTCATATTGCTGATAATTGATTTTTTCATCAGTTAATCTAATATCAACATCCACGTTCCATTTCTTTAAATGACGCGCTGTTTCCCGCATCTGTATGGTGTCCCCGCCTTTTACAGCAAATAATGATGAACGTGATATGAATGCAACTTTCATCATTACAATAGATTTTTGGATTTGATCTGATACAGCCAATTGATCAAAACAGGTGGAAAAAAACTAAGCATATAAAGCAGGTAATTATCCCAGCGATAAGGATAACTTCTGATGGCTTTTGAAAAAAGCGGTCTTGCTCTTCCAGGTTGACGATTGTCCAATAAAAATTTTTTGCCACACAAAGCATAGTAAGATCCTTCTTTGATATTTCTAAGGTCCTGGCTTTGAATAATATTCAATAAATGAGAACCTTCCTGTTCAGTGATCTTTCCTTTTCTGATGATCTCATGTTTCATTTTTCTAAAAATCCGGCCGCGCCATCTTTCATCAATGGTTACAGACGCCGGATTGAAACGAACCCTAATTAATTGTTCCGGAAGATTATAAAACTTTCCATGTCTCAATAATTGTATCCACAGAAAATAATCTTCGAAATTGTGTGCGTGTTCAGAGTAGCCACCAGACTTGATTACCGCATCTTTTCGATACATCACAGACGAATGAATAAAAGGACAGAATGAATAAATTTTTTGAATGATTTCGTCATGTGTGTGACCAGTGCATTTAAAATCAAATAGATGTTGGCCATCTTCTGAAATATATTCTGCATCACTACCAATCGTGATATAATCAGGGTGATCATCTAAAAAAGCAACCTGCTCCTGAAGTCTTTGAGAAAGGCAAATATCATCTGCATCAAATCTCGCAATATAAATGGAATCGGCTCTTGACAAACCTTTATTTAATGCCGCCGCGATTCCTTTATGAGATTGATTGATCAACACAATCCTTTCATCCTTAAATGAGTGAATCACTTCTTCGGTATTATCATTTGAACCGTCATTAATGATGAGCAACTGAAAGCCAGTGAAAGTCTGTTCTAACACAGATTTGATCGCTTCGGCAATGTATTTTCCCGCATTGTATGCTGGCATCAGAACGGTCACTTTTGCTGTTGTTTTCTTTGTCATTTTTCTGCCTCCTCTTTCATATTTAAAAACAACAGCAATTCAAAAAACACCACAATTGATAATTGTTCAAACCAATAATCCACAAAAAAAATTCCTGATAAAAAGAGGATCAATGGAATGCCATAAGTGAGCTTTTTAAAATTTTTTAAGAAAAATCCCAAATAGAAAATAAAGAATGAGGATAAACCTAATAGGCCATATTCACTTAAAAGCTGGTCGTACACTGAGTTTGGGTTGTTGGCAATTGAATGAAAGCCATCTGGCTTTGTAAAATAGCTCAAATACAGGTCAAGGTGGTTTTTAAGAAAAGGTTCATTGATGTAAATAAATTCTTTCGGATAACCGCCTGCCATATTAAGTCCTGTAGTTTTAAAAGCAAGTTTCGAAGAAAAATTTCCGCTTCCGGTTCCGAATATTATTTTAAGAGGATGTTGCTTAAAAAAATCAAACGTTTGTTTGTACGCAATGATTTTGCCCGGAAGTTTTGGATGATAATTTTTATTTGTAGATAAGGTTAATTCGTTTGAATGCAACTGAATAAATTGCTTCATTTTGTCTTCAACGGGTGTGGTAATTGATTTGTGCTGATACGGAGCTGAATTAATATCTGCAGTGGGAATTTCAATTTTTTGAATGAAAGCAACAGGATGGGCAATTGCTTTGTTTTCCTTCTCATTGCGCAAACGGTACAAACTGTCCAGGTAAAGCGTTGCTATTTTTTCATTTTGTTCTTCCGCTGTCAAAGTGCTGTCTGGCCTCAGCGTTATTGGTAAAAGATTTTCAACTGTAGTTTTTGTCTCTTCAGGACTAATAATGTTTCCAAGATAATTGCTTACGTAACTATTATTCTGCGGCGAAACTTTTGCAAGAAAAATCACCAGCAGTAGTAAACAAACAAATACAAGGCTTTTCTGATCGCGGTCTGTTCTGAAAATAAACATTAATATTAAAACAGCAGCCAAAAGAAAATTGGTAATGTTACTTCCTGTCATCAATAAAATGATCATGCAAAGCATCATCATTTTTACATTCTTTTTTGAAAGAAAATAAATCACGCCAAAGCCGTTCAATACTGCATTAGTAGTGGAAGTGTCGAAAGAAATTCCTTTGATATAATCACCAGTTCCGATGAAATATTTTTGATATTCGCCCTGGTAGAGATAAGGATTGATGGCACCGGTTTTAATGACAATGATAATATAAGTCGAAATCGAAATCAATGCATTTAAAAGAAACAAAGCAATGATTGTACGGTGAATAACAGGCTCAGAGCTTTGCTCAACGCATAACTTTACCTGATGCAGGGCAAGAATGCAAAGTGTCCAAAAAAATATTCCTGAAAAGAAAGCTATTGAATAATTAAGGTTCGTAAATCCGGCCGTAAAAATCCAGTTGAATATTGCAATTCCGATGACAACCAAATAAAAAATTGGAAGTCTTGAATTCCTGATTTTGAAATCAAATCTGAAATTGAATTGCAATAAATAGATCAAAAGAATAGCCGCCAGTTTTACAACCAGTTTCACATTCAAAAACAGGATGAGGAATAGTAAAAGCTTCCAGTCAATTGTTTTAAATGTTTTATCAATTTCAGCAGAATATCTTTTTAATAACAATCTCTAATAATTTTTTGTAATGGCTTTCTGAAATTCTAAACGTAGATTTTTTAATTTCGGTTGCTATCTAAAAACCGGTGATTTTTTTGAACACCAGCCAGTCGTTTTTGCATAAAACTTTTGTAGAAAGAAGGAGGAGAAAGAAGATAAAAACGGAAAGCAAAAAAATCAGGATAATATTGTTGAAAGCTTTTATTGATAAGCTTCCTGCTGCAATTGCAGCGAAGGGCACAAGGAGAAACGGAAGGATATTTTTTTTCAATTCCGGTACAGAACTTTTGATCCAAAACATGCCGCTTTGCGCTGCAATAGACATAAGATAAGCAACAGCTGCACCCTCAGCAGAAAAGGAGGGAATAAAAAAAATGTTTCCGGCAACATTGACTAAAAATGTGACAAAGAAAATATAAAAGATCATTTTTAATTTTCCTTGTGAAAAATGGATTGTCCACAAAAAATTGTTGATATAAATGAAAGGCATTGAAGCCGATAAAATGAGAATCGTATAACGATTTACCATTCCATATTTGCCATTCGTTATAAAATCAATTACGGGAATCCAGAGGATATTAAGGAGTAATGCAACGAGTGAAGCAATAATTATTTCGAATTTCAGCAATACAAAAAGATCATCGATTTTTTCGGAATAATTTTTTTCCTTGTGATGAAAAATTCTGGCAAAACGTGGAATTAAAATCGGTGCAACCACGAGCAAAGGCAACGTGGCAACTTCAAAAACCTTAAATGCAAAACTATAATTGGCAAGCGCAACATTAGATGCAAGAATTCCGAGAAATATCCAGTCGAATCTCGCTATGGCCGAAGTAAAAATAACAACGCCGGCTTGTGGCAAAGATTCCTTCAACAAATTGAAATAAACATTTTTATTCCATCGGATTGAAAAAGGAATTTTCAAATATTTTTTTGTAATAAAAATTGAAAGAATGAATTCCGCAAGATCGCCAAAAATAAAAATGAGAATTAATGTAGGTAGGTTTAATTCAGAAAACAAAGCAAGGATTATTAATGCAATTCCTTTTACAATATTGGAACAGACAGACATAAAAAATAAAGCCTTGAATTTTTCCAGGCCGTTTGCCAATTGTTTTAGAGGTGAAGCAAAAAAGATCATCAACTTTCCGATTCCAAGAAACAATAATAAATAGTGCTTTTGCAAAAGAGAAGGGAAAATAAAATATGCAAAGAGCATGAAAACGTAAAATCCAATGCCTATAATGGTTACATGAAATTGATAAACAGAAATAATTAATTCCGGAGCCTCTTTTGCCGCAATTTTTTTTACAACCAACTGATCAATACCGAGAGAAAGTATGCTAAAGACAGTAAGTAAAATCGCCAGTGACCAGTTGATCTCCCCAAAATCATTTTTAGAAAAATAAACAGAAAGAACATAAAAAATGGCCAGGCCGCAAAGTTGGTTTGTTATTACCTGGAATGAATTTGCTGAAATATCACGGATGAATTTTCTTTGCATCCCATTTTTTTTCACTGATATAAATAGCGGGTATTTTTAGAAAACCGGATTATTGAAATGACTACTTTTCATTTTTTGCAAACGGTTTCATCTTTAATGTCAAAAGAATTCCACCACTGTTTAATTTTACTTTTCCTTCTCCTACCCCTTTCAACGGCAGATTGATATAAGGTTCAGCAGCAAATGAAAATTGTTTATTGAAATAATATTGATACCCGCCGGAAAAACTTAACACTGAAAAAAAGTGTTTATTCTTGTTTCTGATCGTCCAGTCTTTATTATAAATTTCTCCACTCAGTGTTTTGTAATAATAATCATAGTTTTCTTTCTTCATCAGATAAGAAGACAGGCCTGTTGATATGAACCAATTATGTTTTTTTATTTCTTTAAAATTATAATCGAGTTTAAGCGGAATTTCATAAACAGTGCAATTGGCATTTACATTTTCCAGGGAGGCATAATTGGGATTTCCACCAGGCAAATTATAGTCATTGCCATGAACAGAATAAATCTTTTTTGAAACATAGAATCCACTTCTGATGTCAAAGTATTTTGAAAAAGAATAATGCATGCCGGCTCCGAAAACTGCAGTTAATTTACCTATTTTATTGGCCTGGACTCCACTGATATCAGGACCTGCGGTAATACTCACAGCAAAATTATTTGCAAAATCCGAATTATGCTTTTTTGATTTTTTTATAGCCTGCTCTGGTTTTTCTTTTTGAATTTCCGCATCGTTTGTTTTGCCAGCCAAGGTTTTAATTTCTGAATTAATCTGATTTTGAGTCGCTGTTACAGAATCTTTTTTATTGGAAACAGCACTTTTCAATTCGTCAGCAGGAACTGCATCATTTTTTTCATTTTCGTTATTTGCTTTTATCACCTCCTGCTGATTCAATTCATTTTTTTGGGAGGCTACCTTGTTCCTGAGAAACGGTGATTCATTTTTATTTTGATCAATCGGATCAGTAGCGTCTTTATTTACCTTTTGATCTGTTACGGAAATCTTGTTATTATCATTTTTTGTTTTATTCTCTTTGGAAAATAGAGGATTGGTTGATTCTACTGAGGTTGGCGAAGATTTCTCTTTAGAATTTAACGCCGGCTTTTCTACCACTGATCCTGCGGTATTATTTTTTGAAGATTCATTTTTTGCAATACCTGCGGTATCTTTTTTCCCATTGTTCATCACTACAAAAAACAGAAGAGCCGCCACCAGCAACAAAGCGGGAAGAATAAAAAAGATCCATCTTCTTTCTTTTTTCTGTGGAAGATGCTCGTCAAGAAGTTGCTCCATCTTTTCCCAGGCTTTATCATCATACCCGGGATGGTAGTGCTCCGCAGCTTCTTTTATTATTTTATCGTTTTCCTCATCCAACATTTTTCTCTATTAATATTTTATTATCGTTCTTTAGTATTTTTTGTAACTGTTGCCTCGCTTTAAAAAGATTTGATTTGGAAGTGCCTATTGAAATTTTCAATTGTTCTGCTATTTCTTCATGGCTAAACCCATCAATTATAAATAAATTCAAAACGGTTCTGTAAGCAGGTGAAAGATGTTGAATGGCACGAATAATCTCATCATAGGAAATTCTGTCAAATGCATTTTCTTCCCGTTCCGGAAGGTAAATAAGGGTCGTTT
>JBIQMJ010000014.1:0-24816 GCA_044463445.1 Segetibacter koreensis | reverse complement strand
TAAGTGTATTGAAATAGGGGAGTAATAACATTGCGATGGTAAGACCCAGGATCATTGAAATAAAACTGATAAGCATAGATTCAGTAAGAAATTGCGCTACCAGGTTTTTTCGTAAGGAACCCAATACTTTTCTTACCCCAACTTCTTTTGCACGTCCTGAAGAACGGGCAGTAGAAAGGTTCATAAAATTTACACAGGCTATTAATAAAATAAACAAGGCAATCACGGAAAAAATGAAAATATACTGGATGTTGCCATTGGCCTCCAATTCGCCGTCTTTGTGAGAATACAAATGAATTCGGCTCACTGGCATTAAAGTATAATGTAAATAATTTCCCTGTTTTTTAAACTCCTCTTTGGTAAGATTCAATGACTTAAAAAAAGGCTCTACATATTTCATCACAAAATCATCTAAGGAGGAAGATAATTTTTTAGGATCAGCATTTTTGTCTAATAAAATGTAAGTGTTGAAATTATTGCTGGTCCATTGATTCATTTCATAAGGCGAAAGCTGGCCATACATTGAAACAAAAAAATCATAATGGAAATGAGATTCTTTTGGAACAGCTTTTATTACGCCTGTTATTTTATAAACAGATGTGTCATTCACCGTCAGCGGTTTGCCCACTATATCAGTAATTTCAGATTGGGGAAAATATTTTTTAGCCACACTTTCTGTGATTACTACAGAATTAGGATCTACCAGTGCAGTATGAGGATCACCTGCTATCATTGGCAATGTAAAAACATCAAACAAAGTGGAATCAGCCAGTATCACCCTGTCTTCCTGTATGTTTTGGTTTCCCTTTTTTACCAAAAATCCACCGTGATCGCGCAGCCGCACATATTGCTTCACCTGTGGAAATTCATTTTTTAAAGCTACACCCAAAGGGTCAGGCGATTGAGCAAGATCAAAATGATGTCCACCAAATTGAATATCCCCATCTACGCGGTATATCTGTGATAATTTTTTATTGTAATGGTCATAACTCAACTCGTTAGCCACATATAAAATAATGAGCAGGCAGGTAGCCAAGCCACAGGCGAGGCCAATAATATTGATAGCAGTGAATCCTTTGCTTTTATAAAGATTTCGAATAGCCGTTTTAAAATAGTTTTTAAACATTTTATTTTCGTTTATTAATTACCGTTATGTACCCTGTTGAGAAAGGAAATGGAATTGGTTAACCACGTAAATAATTTAAAGTCTAAAAATTCCACAATCTTCATACTTTTTCTGATTTTATTTGTGAAATATCAATCCCAAGTTTTATAAGTTCTTTTTGTCCCTTTGCAGTAATGAAAAAGTTTTGTCTTCAGAATTTTGTTTTGCGATCCGGGATTTTTCAATGAACATGTCGAACAATAATGTTCCGAGTTTGCCACCAAGATGATTGTAGCAGGCCTTTGCAGGTTTTAATTCTTCTAAATTTTTCATTATTATTTTTTCAAAAGTTAATGGTTGCGTTATGCAAATAATTATTATTTAAAATTCGGCTTGCATTCAGGATATCACCATATCAAACTGCCTGACAGGTTGAATATCCGTTAAAGCTGCAATCTGTTCCATAACCTCTTTCATGCGCGGATCCGACATGGCGGCAGCAAACTTTTCTCCTGAAGTAATCCAGAAATTAGCGATGCAAATAAAACCTGGTGCCGGGGCACCTGGTGTTGTAAGGCCTTTGCGGATCTCATATTGAATGCAATTTTCTCCGAGAATTTCGACATATTTTGGAATCAACGTTTTTGAATACAATTCAAAATCAAAAGATGCATTTTCTTTATTAGGATAAAGGACGGTTGCGCAAAATAACGGGGTTTCCATTTTATTTTTTTTGATTATTTTCTTGTCATCGGATAAGGAAATGAAAAAACTAATTGGCTAAATAGCCACTTTTCATTTTGTTTGATAAGGCCGCCTGAAATTCGTATTGCATATTTTATATCAAGGCTGCCGCTTTCAATTTGCTGAATCAGGTCTGCGGCTTCGCTTGAATAAGAAAGCAATTTAGTACGGCTTGTTTTTTCTTTTTCTACCATTTGCTGGAGCCGGTTGTAGGCGAAATCATAAGCCGCTTCTTTATCAGGAAAAGTCATGAACGCGATTCCTTTAATTCTAAAAAAAGCGGCGTTGCCTGTTGTTGTTACGTTTAAGGTGGAAGTGTCTAAGGATAATCCAAACCAGTAAAGCCAGTCATTCATAAAAAGTATTTTGGCAGAATTAATTCCCCGGAGCCATTCTTCATCGCCTGTCCCAATGATTTGGATATCATTTGTGCAGAGTTCATTTGCAAATGCTTCCACTTTTGATGTATCTCTCTTTGCGTAACCTTCCTGGAATTTTTGAAAAATTTCTTTAAAATTTTTATTGCTTTGGGCAAGGGTTGAAAATGCCAGGCCACTCATAAAAACACAGATAACTATTTTTTTCGCTGTCATTACTTTTTTATTTTAGCCGGGGAGCCCCTTTCCTTCAGTTATTAATTTTTGCAGACTTCCTATTACATATTGTGTCCAGCCTTTTACGCAACTATCGTAGCATTCAATTTCCGGAACCAAACCAATATGAGTAAAATTGATTTGAGTTGAATTATCTTTTTCAGAAATTTCAAAAACCACTTTGGTATCATTCCATTCTTTAGTGTCTTTTAGCCAGGGCAGATCACAGTCAGTAACCAGCCATTCCACTTTTTTGTCGGGTACGAAACCGGTCACTTTAAACGCAACAAACGGGCCTTTAAAATGCACAGTAAAGTTGCTATTCAGATTTTCTGTGTCACCGGTAGTATTTTTCATCCACCATTCAGAAACGTGGTTGATGTCGTTAAAAGCTTTGCCGGCAGGAGCTTCTACATTGATTACACAATTAAAATTTTCCTGTTTCATATTTTTTCAATTTTATTTTCTGATTAATCCGACCATCATAGGAATTAGCTCGTACATGTTTACATTTGATGAAATGGCTGGGTCATTTTTGCAATCTCATTTGCTTCCTCATCAGCCCTAACTTCAATTAGGGCTATTCCAAAAACGCCTTCTTCATAAAATACCGGCCCATAAATAATGGCTTTTTTATCAGCAGTTAAGCCGGCCCAATAAGCAGCATGTTTTTGCATGATGGCTTTTTCACTTTCATTTTGATTTAAATGAAAATCCCGTCTCGGTGGAATTAATTTATAAAAGAAGTGTTTCATTTTTTAAGGATGTTGTAACCCGATTTTGTTTCCTTCACTGTCTATGAACATTCCAATATGCCCGGCTTCTGCTCCGGTAAAAGTCTTTGGCATGATAATTTTCCCGCCTGCATTTTTTACTTCCTTCAAAATGTTATCCATATCTTTTCCTCCATCGAGATATACAACCACACCATCTGCAGAAGGTTTATGATTGGGGGATTGAGCTAATGCTCCTGCATTAAATGAATCTTCCAATGGAAACAAAGAGTATTTGTTTTCGGCACCAGGCATAGGATAATCTGTGAAGCGAATGCCACCCAATATTTTACTGTAAAATTTTTTTGCTCTTTCTATATCAAGAGCAGGAATTTCCACCCAATTAATTAAATGGTTCATATTTTTATTTGTTCAAATTTTAAATGATGCTCTTTCAACAAAGCTCTGTCAGGCAACGTTTTCCCAAAATTTGATTTCAGCAGGCCGGCCTTTGCCTGTAGTTAACATCTTTAATAAACTTCCTATAAAATATTGATCCCATCCTTTTACGCAACGTTCATAACATTCTACTTCCGGAACCAGACAAACGTGAATAAAATTTATTTCGGTAAAATTTTTATCGCCAATTATCTCAAAAATCACATCCGTATTTCTCCATTCAGTTTTGTCTTCAAAGGAATGCAGGTAGCAGTCGGTGGCGTGCCACACTATTTTTTTGACGGCAACACACTCAGTAATTTTAAATATTACCCATGTGTCTCTTGAATGATAGGTAAAAACATCACCCAACTTTTCAGTTTTGCCTTCAATGTTTTTGCTCCACCATTCATTTACTTTACAAATGGCTTTGAATGCATTTTCCGGGGAAACATTCGCAGTAATAGTTCTATGCAAATCTTTGTTTTCCATTTTTGTAATTGATATTTTAATTGTCTTGCCTGTCGTGATAAAGTTGAACAACCAGTCTTTAATCACCATATTCCAACCTTCCGCACATTTTTCGTAGCATTCTTTTTCGGGAACAAGGTCTTCATGAGTAAATCTCAGAACCGTGTTATCGCCTTTGCCTGTTATTTCAAAATTCATTTTTGTATTGATCCAGTCATGCTTATCTTTTTCAATCCAGCCAAGCTGGCTTTCTGTTACAAGCCACACCACTTTTTTGTTGGGAACTACTTCAACTAATTTTTGTTTCGAAAAATGACGGCCAGGATGACAAATAACAAATTCGTCATTACGTTTTTTACTGCTGCCTTCAATATCTTTGCTCCACCATTTTGTAACTTCCAGAATTTTGTTAAAGGCTTCTTTGTGGTGATTTTGCAACTTCAATTGTTGCCGTGTAATTTTTATTCAATCTTATTTATTTGATTTGTTTAATAATTTTTCTGGTCTTTTAAGCCTTCGCGCATGCATAATTTTTTATTGTGATGAGAAATGATGTTTCAATTATTTTTTTACAAGCTTTTACCTCTGAAACCATCTGATGATCTGTGATTGATTCAGCCACTTTAATTTTATACAAAATTGAAGAAATAAAGCAGGAGAAAATTGTAAAAATCGGAAGTGCTATTTTAGGTAGGATATTTTGCCAAAGTTATTGTCACGATGTTCAAACTTTGACGGAGCCATGCCGGTAAATCTTTTGAATTCTTTAATGAAATGCGATTGGTCGTAATAAACGTTGTAATAGGATTTGTCCAGCAGGAGCTGATTAGGACTATTTACCAATGTTTGAAATACGAACTGAAATCTTGAAATGGCACAAAGATTTTTTGGGCTGATCCCAATCTTTTCATCAAACTTCCTGTTAAGCCAGCGCGCACTATAGCCTGTTTTTCTTTCCAGTTCTTTGATGCTGATCCGGCCAAGGGTATTTCTGATCGCATGGATACAATATTCAAAGATTCCATCAGTTTCAGTTTTCAGGAAAAGCCGGAGAAGATAGTCCTGTAAGATCGTTATTTTTTGTTCCAGTATTGCTGTATCGGCCATACGTTCTTCAATTTCTTTTCCTGCTTTGTCTAAAATTTCATAGGTATGAAAGATTTGATTTCTTAATTCGCTTTGCTTTAATCTAAAAAAGCGATAGGCAGAGTGGGGGCTAAATTCGACTCCTATGGTGCCTGAAGCGGCGTCCTGTTCCGTATCTACTATAAATGGAGTATCGTTGACCCCCACAAGTGTCATCTGGTTTATCGCAGATAATTTTGAATAATTACCTCTTTGCGCGATAAACTCATTACGGAATGGAATGATCAATTTTACCATGCCGTTTGGCACTACCAGTTTCATATCCATGTTGGGTATTCTGCCACTGGATTCAAATATCCAGAGCTTTCCAATGTGCCCTTTCAACGCAGGATGTATGGGAATATTTTTTAAACTAATTTGCATATTGATGTTAAAAGCTATCCAGTTTTTCATTTATGCGTAAGCCTTATGATCATTTTTATTTTCGTTTAGCCATAACCGTTATATAGTAAGCCGACAAATACTTCGGGTTTTTATTTTCTCATTCCTTCATCAGCACAATTTGCTAATTAATTTTATTCACTTCTCAAACTTTCCACCGGGTTTGCCAATGCTGCTTTTATCGCCTGGAAACTGATAGTTATCAATGCAATCAAAAAAGAGGCAATAGTAGTGATAACAAATACAGGCCAGCTAATATGAATGCGATACGCAAAACCCTGCAGCCACTTATTCATTGCGAACCATGCGAGTGGCGATGCAATCAAAACTGCAATACCAACCAGCTTTAAAAAATCTTTTGATAATAAAGTAGCAATGCTTGAAACACTTGCCCCCAGCGTCTTTCTGACGCCAATTTCTTTGATTCTTTGTTCTGCACTGAAAGTTGCCAAGCCAAATAATCCAAGGCCGGAAATGAGAATGGCAATGGCTGTAAAATATCCTACGATGGCTGACAAACGATTTTCAGCATCATAATTTTTTTGAAAATCTTTATCCAAAAAACTGTACTCAAAAGGTTCAGAAGGATTCAAATCGTGCCATGTATTTTTTATGGAGGTAAGAATGTTATTGATGTTTCCCGGCTTTGCATGAACGATCATATAATTGTATTGCGCATTGAGCGAAAGTTGAAAACCATAAGGTGTAATGGGCAAATGAAGATCTTCGTAATGGAAATCTTTTACCACACCTACAATATGAAAACTGTAATTTTTTCCCTGGAAATCGAAATATAATTTCTTACCTATCGACTCCTGAGGCGAAGTAAAACCAAGTTCTTTAATTCCTTTTTCATTGAGAATAATTGCCTGTGCGGTATCTGAATGAAAATCATCAGAAAATAATCTTCCGGCAACCGGTTCAATATTTAGTGTTTGCAGGAAACGTGTATCTACATAATTCATTCTTACATCTTTTCCCTGTTGCATGCTTTCGCCTTCCTTGTATAAAATATTATCCGCAAAATTGGTAATGCCGGGATAAAACATGGAAGCGCCAACATTAGCAACGGTAGATTGTTTCAGTAATTCACCTTTAAAAGCATTGTAAATCTTTTTTGCATTTTGGCTACGTAAAGGAATTACAATTTGTCTTTCCTGGTCGAAACCCAAATCCGCAGAACGCAAATAATTCATTTGCTGCGCAATCACCACAGAAGCGATAATAAGCACAACAGAAATTACAAATTGAAAGATCACCAAACCTTTTCTTAATGAAACTGCGGCAAACGAATTGGAAAATTTCCCTTTCAAAACTTTGGCAGGATTGAAAGAAGATAAATAAAACGCAGGATAACTCCCGGCCAATAAGCCTGTGAGAATCGACAACAATAAAAAGACGATAATGATGGCAATATTTGAAAAATTCAACGATAGATCTTTTCCTGAAACAGCATTAAAAGCAGGAATTAAAAGTTCGGTAAAAAGTAATGCAAAGATAAACGCGATCAGGCTCATCATCACCGATTCACCCAGAAACTGCGCGATCAAAAATTTCTTTTCCGCACCAAGAACTTTCCTGATCCCAACTTCAGAAGAACGTTTGGAAGAGCGTGCTGTAGCGAGGTTCATGAAATTGATACAAGCAATCAGTAAGGTAAACAAAGCGATGGAAGCAAGAATGTATAAATAAGTAACGCTCCCGGTTGGCGTTACATCATTATCAAATCCCGGGTACAGATGTATGTCCTTTAAGGCGATCAGGAATTGACCTTTCTGAAATCCAAGCGCCTTCAGATCTTTACCAATATATTTATCCACGAACGCCGGGAATTGTGCTTCTATTTTTTTAGGGTCAGAACCAGGCGTTAGTAAAAGATAAGTGTAATACATGTTGTTATTGGCAAGATTCGTTCCGGCATTTTTTATCATAGTAGCTACATCACCTCCCATTGTGCTGAGAAAAAATCTTCCATCAATATGTGAAGGTTTTTTAATTGGCTTAAAAACTCCCGTTACCTGGAAATCATGATCGCCATTGGTGCTGCTGCTGATGTGAATTACTTTATTTAAAGCAGGCTGATTGCCGAAAATCTTTTTTGCAATTTCTTCGCTAAGCACCACTGAATTGGGATTGCTCAATGCGGTTGATGGATTTCCTTCAATGAAATTGTAAGTAAACATTCTGAAAAAAGTGGAATCGGCGAGATAGCCTTTGGTTTCATAAAAGGATTTTATGGCACCATTTTCGGGAGTGTATTGCAACAACGTTTTGTCTTCGGCAAACAATCTTACCAATCTCGTGGTTTGCTGAATTTGCGGAAAAACAGACTTCATTATTTCTCCCATCGCAGCAGGTGTGTTGGGAAGTTTTTTAAAATTTCCGAGACCTTTAAATTCTGTTCCTACCTGGTAAATCTGATCAGCATTTTTCTGATAACTGTCGTAGCTCGTTTCATTCAGAATATACAAGGTGATCAACATGCAACAAGCGAGGCCTGTTGACAACCCGAGAATATTGATGAAAGAAAAAATTTTATTCTTCATCAGATTTCGCCATGCGATTTTGAAATAATTTTTTATCATGCAACTTATCTTTGAAAGAGTTAAAATCTGTTGTAAAAAAATTAAGCCAATTCCTCACTCATTGGTTTACAAATGGTTAGGTCATTTAATAAATTTAAACTGTTCGGTTTTGATACACTTTGTGTTCCGATTTGATACAGAAAAAAATGAGGAAATACATTTTTCATACTCTTATTTCAATTTGTAAATTTCGTTTCAGCAGTAAGCCAATGAATTCTTCAGATTTTATTTTTCCAGGTTAAAAGAGAAAAGTTGGCTTTTTTCCATGATGACGTTGCCAGGTTTAAGAATTTATAGGCTGAAAACAAAGATTGGCGATTCCAATTTTCGTATATCCTTCACTGTTATATTGTAAGGTTAAGTGAAACCAAAGATTTCAATTTTCATTCAGTTCTTAAATTTTTCACAGGATTTGCCAACGCGGCTTTTATTGCCCGGGAGCTCACAGTAATCAGTGCAATAATTATTGCAGCGCATCCGGATAAAAAGAATATCCACCAGCTTATATGAATCCGATAGGCAAAATTCTGTAGCCATTTACTTCCTGCCCACCAGGCTAACGGAGCGGCGATTAAGATTGCAATGCCTATCAAGATTAAAAAACTTTTTGAGATCAATAGGGCTATGCTGCTCACATTAGCTCCGAGCACTCTCCTGATTCCAATCTCTTTGGTACGTTGCCGGGTAGTAAAGGCAGCCAGCCCAAATAAACCCATACAGGCGAGTAAGATTGCGAGCGCAGCTCCGATGGTCAACAAAGCCGAGGTTCTTGCCTCAGATATATAAAGCTTGTTATAAGAATCATCAAGAAAATGATAGCTGAAAGGCCTTTCGGGGATCCTATCTTTCCAAACAGTTTCAAGATTCGGCAGAGTGTTTTTAATATTGGCACCACTGATGCGAATTATATAATCTCTTGCAAAATCGCGGCTAAGGAAAATCAGGAGAGGGCCTATAGGATTATGAAGGCTGGTGAAATTAAAATCTTTTATTACTCCCACTACAGGCCCTTTCATAATACTGCCTTTGCTAATTATTTTTCCTATTGCCTGCCGGGGTTTCCATCCTATTTTACGTGCCAGAGTTTCATTAATGATAAATGGCTGTTGATAATTGGCATAATTATCGGAGGTGTCCATCATTCCAAAATCTGAGGCTTGAAAATCACGGCCCGCATCTATTTTTATTTTTAATGTTTTAGTAAAATCAAGATCAACGGGCATCGCGTTAAGGGAAATATCATGCTTTCCTTTTTCATCAGTGGTAGTGATACCATCTCCCCAGCCAACATTTTCCGGAGTGTCATACGAGGCTGTGACGGATTGTACACCGGGTACATTTTGAAAAGCCTGTTTCAGATTTTCGAAATTATCCGGCATGTTTCCTCCTATAGGAAGTACAACCACATGGTCTTTGTCATATCCCAGATCTTTTGTTTGCATAAAATGCATCTGGTGTAAAATAATGATGGTATAAATAATGAGAAAAACTGAAATTCCGAATTGAGCTACAATTAATATTTTACGCAAAAGATTATTTCCCCCGGTAAAATTGAATCCTTTTTTAAGTACACTCATAACTTGTGTGCCAGATAAAACAAGCGCAGGATAGAGGCCTGAAAAAAAACTTATTATTAAAGTAAGAGCAAGCAATGACAGTATGGGCAATGGTTTCAATAAAACTCCAGCAGGAAATTGGTTCCCGGTAACTTCGTTAAAAAATGGAATCAGACTATTTGCAATTGCAAAAGCAATTACTGCAGCGGCAAATGTAATCACTGACGATTCACTTATAAATTGAATGAACACCTGTAGCCGGGAAGCGCCCATCACTTTACGTATTCCAATTTCACCGCTGCGCCCCGACGATTGAGCCGTTGCAAGATTGGTGTAATTGGCACATGCAATAATTAAGATAACCACAGCAATCAATGCAAGCACATAAACGTTCCTGATACTTCCGTTAGGTTCAAAGCCTGCAAGCGAAGAATATAAATGTACTTCGGATAAGGGTTCCAGGTGAAAGGCCAGGTAGTCTTTTCTTTCCAGGCCTGCATCGGTCCTAACTTCCGGAGTTTTCATATACCGGCTAATTTGCTTTTGGAGAGGATGAATATCTTTTTTATCATGCAATAAAAAATAAGTGATCCAATTGGCCGTCCACCAGGTTTCGCCTTTTACTTTATTACCAAGATTGGAAAACGGGGTTACGAAATCAAATTTGATCTGTGAGTTTTGTGGTACATCTTTACAAACAGCAGAAATTTGTAAATCCTTTTCACCAACAGTAATGGTTTTATTTAAAGCATCTTCACTGCCAAAATATTTTTTCGCCATGGATTGCGTGATCACAATTTTATCAGGTGCATCCAGCGCTGCCGCTTCATTTCCTTCAATGATTCTGAAAGAAAATATTCTAAAAAATGAAGGATCAGCATATAACAGGCGTGATTCATCAAAAATCTTTTCGCCGTTTTTTACAATGCCGTGGCCAAGGTAAGTTCGCGCATATTCTTCTATGGAAGGGAAAATCCTTTTGAACTGTGGCCCGGGTTTAGTGCCGGTGGTAGCCACTTTGTTGATGGTTCCTGACTCTCCATATTCCATGGTAGCGCGAACAATGCGATCAGCATTGACATTAAATGTGTCATAACTTAATTCATTGCTAATATAGATTCCTATCAAAAGACAGGTCGCGAGCCCAATCGCTAATCCAATGATATTTATAGAGGAATACAATTTATTTTTCCAAAGATTCCTAAAAGCGGTCTTGAAATAATTTTTTATCATACTTCTTAGTTATAGTTAGTTATGAAACAATTTCTAATCATAAAATAATTTTTAAAGTTCTAATCTCCAGGCGTGGCTGTTATACCAGCAAACCGATAAATAATGAGTTTTTTTATTTCCAGATTTTCAAAGACGCAAACTGTTCGTACCGATACACATGTCTCAAGTAAGTGTAAAGTTTTTAAATCCCTGCAATAGCCACCCTTTCCGGCAGCTTTGAGATTGCTGATTTATGAAGAATTATTTTTTCGGCATTCATATCAAAGCTGAGTTCTATCCACCCGTTAAACCGTTGACGATTTATTTTAACTTGTACGGGCAAATAATTGTGATTGCTGGATTTCCAAAGCCCCTCCCAAAGGGGTGCACCTGTCATTCCGATAACTTTTTGCACCAATTCTATCTGTGCAATTTCATACCATGTATATCCCGCAAAATTTTCAAGCGGAATGGATTCTCCTTTTTTAAGAACTGGTGCATTCTCCTGGTTATCTACCGGCAGAAAACAATTAATCTTAGAGGTAACAAGATACTTTTGTTTGTCCTGTTGGGCAACCGGATCGCCTACCAGCAAAGTAGAAAAACTTACATCCATGATTCCATCATAATTGATATCAATGGAAGACATCTCATTAAATTTAACCTCTTTGTTTTTAAGATCGGTGTAAACCATTCCACTGTCCGTATTCACAACAGGTTTGTCGCATGACGTCAAAAACAACAACAGCATTCCAGCAATTATTTTATAATTTTCCATTTTTTAAATTTTAAGTAATTCACTTTGTTTAATTTTATTTTTGTCACATTTTAGAATCTTGTGGCATCCTTCGATTCATTCACTAATGTTTTATAGCAAACAAGCTTTTAAACCAATTTCTTATTTTTAAATTTTTCATTCACTTCTCAAACTCTCTACCGGGTTTGCCATCGCGGCTTTAATTGCCTGGAAACTGATTGTGGCCAACGCAATCATTACCGCGGCAATTCCACCGGCAAGAAATATCAACCAGCTCACATCTATCCGATATGCATAATCCTGCAACCATTGATGCATAAAGTACCAGGCAACCGGTGTAGCAATCGCAAAAGCAATGGCAATGAGTATGATGAATTCTTTTGAAAACAAGTAAACGATATTGCCGGTTGTAGCGCCCAATACTTTGCGGATACCTACTTCTTTTATTCTTTGTGCAGCCATGAAGGAAGCTAAGCCATACAAACCAAGACAGCTAAGGAATATAGCAATGGCTGCAAAAATTTTATATAATTGTGCCAACTGATTTTCCTGTTGGTAAAAACCTGCAATCTTATCATCGAGAAACTTGTAGTCATACACATAATCGGGAAATGTTTGCTTCCAGATTTTTTTAATGGATTGCATGGTCGAGGCCATATTTGCGGTTGTGATTTTTATGGAAGCCTGGCGGTACATGGTGCTGTTTGTGGCAATCAATAATGGTGCAACCTTCTCGCGTAAAGACCTGTCATTAAAATCTTTCAATACGCCCACAACAGGGCATTTGATCAGGCCACCCATTATGCTTATTTCTTTGTTCAATATTTCGTCCGGCTTTTTGAGGCCTAAACTTTTCACAAAGGATTCGTTCACTAAAAATTCTCTTGTCCAGCCCGATGGCTGCAGGTTTCTGCCGGCTATCAACTGTAATTGATAGGTGGGCACATAGTTATCGTCGGCAAATTTGGTAATGGCCTGGAAATCTTCATCTTTTTCTGAATGGTCAAATTTGAACGAGGTAAACGTATTATTTTCTTCTATCGGGGAATTAGAATTAAAACTCACTGCCTGCACACCATTTGACAATAACCGTTGCTTTAAATAATCCGTCAGTTTTACGCCGGTACTATCCGGCCGGAAAGGAACATTCACTATGGCATCTTTATCAAAACCCAATGGCTGATCCATGAAATAATTCATCTGCTTCACAATGATGAGTGTACCGATAATGAGGGCTTGCGCAATAATGAATTGAAAAACCACCAATCCTCTTCTTAATGAAATTCCCTTTGCTGCATTTACCGTGAGTTTACTCTTCAAAGCATTCACAGGATTGAAACGCGATAAAACAATGGAAGGATAAAAACCCGCGAGTGCTGTTACCACAATTGTTACCATTAATAGGAATAAAATAATTGCAGAATTGCCAGTTAGGTTGAAGGAAAGCGAAAGGTCTAAAAGATGATTTACAAAAGGCAATACAAGAATGGTAATACTTGTCGCAAGTAAAACCGCAATGGTAACTATCAAAAATGTTTCAACGATAAATTGAATTTGCAATTGAGATTTGCTGCTTCCCAAAACTTTTCTTACACCAACTTCCTTCGCGCGGTTCACCGCTTGTGCAGTGGAAAGATTGATAAAGTTTACACAAGCAATTAAAAGGATGAAAGCTGCAATCAGCCACAATACATTAATAAGTTCGTGACTGATGGTTTTGTTGCTAAAATTGCCTACCGCTGCATCATAATGCACAGCGCTTAATGGTTGGATAATATAGCTGTCCTTATTGCTAACGGGTGCCATCTTTCTTGCGTACGTTGCTAATTGCTGATTAAAATTATCAACAGAAATATGGGGTGGCAACAAAACATAACAACCAAAATCGGTGGAGGTTCCTTTCCAATCCGGTTGTTGGAATCCATATTGTTTATCACCGGTAAAATCGGTCCCATAAGCAATAACCAATTTTAGCTGAAAGTCTGTATTGGCCGGTATGGTTGAGAGAATGCCTGACACTTTAAGTGTGGTGGCCGGGAATTGAAACAATCCTGAACCTATGTTATAATATCCGGTTAGCTTAATTGTTTTGCCCATAGCGGTTTTCCAGTCGCCAAAAAAAGTTTCTGCAATCTCTTTGGTAAGCAATACATTGTTCGGGTCTTTTAATGATTCGTATGAACCGGCCAGCAAAGGGAAATTAAATATTTTAAAAAAGGAAGGAGATGTATAAAATACACCACTTGATTCTTTAAAATTTTTTACAGGAATTCCGCTCTCATCTAATACCTGCAACTCATCATTGTGGCTTGCATAAACGGGCGCCACTTGTTCCAACTGGGGAAATGCTGCTTTCAATCCTTCGGGCATTAAAAAAGGAACGTTTTTTTCATAGGTAACAGTTCCTGCATCCGCATGATGAGATTCAGTCAATACACGATAAACACGATCTTTCTTTGGATGAAAAGTATCGAAGCTTGTTTGATATTGAATGATCATAAAGATCATCATACACACAGCGATACCAACAGCAAGGCCGGCGATGTTGATAAAAGTATAATTCTTGTTGCGGCTTAAACTTCTGAATGCAGTTTTGAAATAATTTTTAAACATTTATTTTCGTTTATGGATGACTGTTATATATAGTGAAGCAACCAATAATTTAAATTCCTCTTCCCTTCATCAGCACATTAGGTAATCATCACATCGGCGATTTACTCCGTTCTCAAACTCTTCACCGGATTAGCCACTGCAGCTTTAATTGCCTGGAAGCTTATCGTAGCTAAAGCAATTATAATCACCAAAAGCGCTGCTGATGCAAACATCCACCAGCTTAAAGAAACCCGGTATGGATAATTTTCGATCCATTTGCCGGCAATAAGCCATGCAGCAGGAATTGCAATCATCATTGCGATGAATACCAGCTTTAAAAAATCTTTTGAAAGTGTAGTAACCACGCTGCTCACAGAAGCGCCAAGCACTTTGCGGATGCCAATTTCTTTTGTTCTTTTCTCTGCGGAAAGAACGGACAAACCAAACAATCCAATACACGAAATAAAAATGGTAAAGATGGCTGCAAACAACATGATCTGTTTCCATTTCGCTTCTGCTTCATAGTTCTTACGGTTTTGTTCATCTTTGAAAACATAACTGTATGGCGACATCGGATATAAATCTTTGAACTTTTGGTGAATAAACTTCAGGCTTGCAGCGGCTGTTCCAGGCTTTATTTTGATATCATAAATCCCATAATTATTGGAGTTCTTCATAGTGAAAAGCTGTGGGCCGATTTTTCGATTGAGTGGTTCATAATGATAATCTTTTATTACGCCAATCACAGAATATAATTCTTTATTGAAAACAAAATTTACTGTTTTTCCAATCGGGTCTTTCCATCCTGCTTCTTTTACAAATGCTTCATTTACAATTACAGAATTGATTGAATCAGCAGGATGATCTTTTGAAAAATTCCTTCCTTGTAAAAGCTGGATTTTCATCATCGGAATATAACTTTCATCCACGGTTGCATAATTGAATTTAATAGAAGAATCGTTCTCTATTTTTGCCATAGTATTCCATGTACCTCCATTTTTGGGTGCTACATCAATAATATCCGGATTTTTCAAAAGCTCATTTTTAAATACTGCCGCCTCCTGATGGGAGCGAATGTTTTTTGAAACTTCAACAACATTACTGTCATCATATCCCAAATTCGTATTGGTAAGAAAATTAAACTGTGAATAAATTACAAACGTTCCAATAATTAAAAAAGAAGCCAGCGCAAACTGTAATACCACAAGGGATTTCTGTAAATAATTTTTTCCACCCAGGCTAAAACGGCTGTAAAGCGTTGCGGTAGGCTGGTATCCCGAAAGAATGACCGCAGGATAAAAGCCGGCAAGAAATGAAGTAAGAAAAAATAAGATGATATAAACCAAAATTAGTTTGACATCAAACAAATAAGAAATGGCAAGTTGTTTATTGGCAAGCTGATTGAACACAGGCAGGATCAATTGCACCAATACAATTGCAAATGCGAAAGCGATAAAACACAATAAAAATGATTCGCCCAAAAATTGAAATATCAATTGTTTGCGGCTGCTTCCCACTACTTTACGAATACCGATTTCCTTTGCTCTTTTTACAGAACGTGCGATGGTAAGGTTCACAAAATTGATGCAGGCGATCAGCAAAACAAACAAAGCAATACCGGATAAAATGTAAGAATAAATCGGATTGCTTCCCTTTTGCAATCCATTCTGTGCCGGGAGAACAGTACTCAGATGTATATCAAGAAATGGCTGCAGATAGTACGTTCCCATTGGCAAATTTGCATCAAGGCCGAATTGCTTTTTCATCTCACCGAAGATCTTCGAAGCATCTTGTACATAATATTGCTGCATGCTTTTTTCAACAGAAGCAATTTGTGCATTTGGCGACAACACTACAAAGGTGGTGAGAAAAAAATTGAACCAGTTTTCATTATTGTACGCATCTGCTTCACTTTCTTTAAATGGCAACAACATATCAAACTGGATCGATGAATTCTGCGGAGTATTTTTGGCAACCGCCGAAACACTATGAGGCGTGAAAGTGCTGTCGGTTTTTAAAAGGATCGTTTTGCCTAAAGCGTCGGTTGTTCCAAAACGTTTTATGGCTTCTTTTTCTGAAATCACCACTGAATACGGGTTTTTCAAGCAGGTTTTCGGATTGCCGTGGATTAATGGAAATGTAAATACATTGAAGAAAGATGAATCAACATACAGCAATTGCTGTGGTTGCACTTCGGTGCCGGTTTTAATATCTTCCGTACCTTCCTGTATGCGAACAAATTTTTCAATACCGGGTACATTTTGTGTAAAACGAGGACCTTGCAAGTAACCGGTGGCAGGATCCTGGTGTTCTTTTCCCTGGAAGTAATCTACTGACACAATTCTATAAATGTGGTTTACATTATTTTGAAAACGATCAAAACTTACTTCATCTTTTACATACAGGATAATGAGCATCGCACAAGCCAATCCCAGACTCAATCCTGCGATGTTGATGAAAGAATACACCCTGTTGCGTTGCAGGTTTCTAAAAGCAATTTTAAAGTAATTTTTAAACATTAATTTTCTTTTATGAGTGACTGTTATATAGTAAAGCAAGAAAGAATTCAAATTCCTGTTTCTTCCGCATCAGCACATTAGCTAATCACTACATCAGCGATTTACTCACTTCTCAAACTCTTTACAGGATTGGATGTTGCTGCTCTTAATGTGTTCAGGCTTACAACAATTAACGTCAGTAACAATATTCCCAAACCAACTGCGACAAACAACCACAGGCTGATATCAATTCTGTAATCATATTTTTGAAGCCAACTATTCATTGCCCACCAGGCGATAGGAACGGCAATTACAAAAGCAATCAAAACAAGTTTTAAAAATTCTTTTGAGATCAATAACAATATCTGTTGTACAGAAGAGCCTAAAACTTTTCTGATCCCAATTTCCCTGATTCTTTTTTCGATTGTAAAAGAGGCAAGTCCTGCGAGGCCAATACAGCAAATAAATATTGCGAGTCCTGCAAAAATGTTGGTGAGCTTGCTGATCAATTCTTCTGTGATAAATTTCTTTCCGAATTCCTGGTCGGCAAACTGGTATTCAAAAGGAACAGAAGGATTGTAAGTTTTAAAAACGGTTTCAATTGAATGCAAGGCCTTCGGCAATTTGGCTGTTTGATTCAAACGAATGTCAACAATGTTAGATTGATCCGGGCGATAAAAAATTATCATCGGCTCAACCGGTTTAAATGGCGATTCCATTACCACATTTCCTGTAACACCGGTTACGGTCCATGTTTTAGGTCCATATCTCATTTCCATTCCGATGGGATTTTTTAATCCCATAGCAGCCACTGCTGCCTGGTTCAGCATCATTGCAGAAGAATCAGCAGGCAATCCGCTGAAATCCTTTCCCTGCAACATTTTTACGCCCATCGTTTTTGTGAAATCAACATCGGTGCTAAATCCGGTAACGATGATTTGTGCATCCGCCGGCTTGCCTTTCCAATCAGGCGCAGGCGATTTCCACCACACTTCAGTGATCGGCGAAAAAGTTCTTGTGACGGAATTTACCATTCCTGCTTTCAGCAACTCCTGTTTGATCACTGCATAGTTTTTGCTTACATCAGGAGTGGATGGAATCATGATCAGGTTGTTATCATTATATCCAATGTCGCGGTTCTTTACATGTTGTATTTGCTGATAAACAATGATGGTTGCGGAGATCAGTAAAATGGAAATAACGAATTGTGAGACTACCAAAATTCTACGCGGAACCACCGCTTTTTTTCCCGGTAGAAAAGTGCCTTTCAAAACTTTCACCGGGTTAAAAGAGGAAAGATATAAAGCAGGATAGCTTCCCGCTACAATGCCTGTAAACAGGATGATCCCCAAAACTGCGAGCCAAAGTTTCGGTTGAGAAAAATCGGGAGATAAATGTTTGTCCACTAAAGTATTGAAAGAAGGAAGTAACAAATAAACCGCAACCACTGATAAAAGGAAAGCAATCAAAGTCAGAATCATTGATTCGGAAAAAAACTGGAGGATCAATTGTCTTTTTCCTGAACCTAACGTTTTTCTTACGCCAACTTCTTTGGCTCTTTTTTCTGAACGCGCGGTAGAAAGATTCATAAAATTCACACAGGCAATCAGCAAAATAATGATCGCAATGATGGTGAAAAGGCGAACATATTCAATCATACCTCCCACATTTTTACCCTCTTTGAAATCACTGTATAAGCGCCATTTGTTCATTGGAAAAGCAAAATAGGTACTCACCTTGTCGTCAGGAGAATGTTGCTTTTTCAGGGTATTAATATCTTTATTCAAAGCTGCGATACTGGCTCCGGGAGCCATTTGCAGATATACATGCCATGAAGAGTTGATCCATTCATCCATTGATCTTTTTACATCAGGATCAGAATAATTGAATGCTTTTACAAAATCAAATTGAAGTGTGGAATTGCCGGGAGGATCGGCAATCACGGCGCTTACTTTTACATTATCCTGGTTGTCTATTTTCAAAACTTTATTGATCGGATCTTCATTTCCAAAAAATGCTTTGGCTGCAGACTCAGTCAATACAATTGAAGAAGGATCGCTGAGGGCAGTTGCGGCATTTCCACGAATGAATTTCCAGGAAAACATATCAAAGAAATTGCCGCCAACAGTCAGACCGGTTTTTTTAATTTTATTATCACCGGTTGAAAAAATATGTGACTCGCCTTGCGTTGTTACTACCGCATTCTTTATTTGTGGATATGTTTTTTGAAGCGAGCTTGCAAGTGGCAGCACCATATTGGGATCTGTAAAAACCGTATTATTAAAATCGCGATTGGCCATCACCTGGTAAATGTTGTCATAGTTCTTATGGAACTTATTATAAGTAACTTCATCCTGCACCCACAACAAAATAAAGATGGTGCAGGTGATGCCAATGGTTAGACCAAGAATGTTGGTTAAAGAGAAACCTTTGTTTCTGAATAGATTTCTCCAGGCGATTTTGAAATAATTTTTTAGCATGGTTTTTAGTTTTTCGTGGCCTCACCCCAACACCTCTCCGTGCAGAGAGGGACGTGCTATAAATTCATTTTATCAGTAAACCTTGCCTACTAGCAGGCAGGCCAACAAATAATGCGATTTTCATTTTTACAAAAGAATTTCTTTCAGAACATTTCACATTAATTGCAAGAAATTTAATGCCATTTACTTGTCAGTTAATTTTCAACCAGTTAAGAAACGGAGAAAAATAAAACTGTCCGTTTTTGATACAATCTGTGTTTAGTTTTGATACACTGTAAGATTTCCCTTTAGAGGAAAAATAAAATTGCATCAAGAGACGAGCAGGATTGAATTGGTTATTGTTTGAATAATAATGGCTTTTAATTTGAAAATTTCAAGATAATAGTTTGGGAATTAAAACAAAATTATACCTGTACAAAAAGTGATACAATATATAATTTGTAGTACTTTCAAACAGTCACTTTCAAATATTCACCCTTGTTTTTAAATAATTGCTTAATGAAAAAGTCTATCATTATTACATTAATCACTGCTGTATTAATATGTGGAAACCTTTCAGCACAAAACGGTGATTCATCAGAGTTTGCAGATGCGAAGCGCTTGCAAAAAATACAATCCGTACTTCCTAAATTAGATTCTCTTTTTAGCAGGTATGCGGCTGACAGGCATTTTCCTTCTGTATCCTATGGGGTAGTGGTAGATGGTAAATTAGTGCATAGCTATTATGAAGGTTTTATTAATCTTGAAAAGAAATGGAGAGCCTCTTCTACATCAGATTATCACATTGCTTCCATGACGAAAAGTTTTACTGCAATGGCGATCCTGAAACTCAGGGATGAACGTAAATTATCTCTTGATGATCCTATTTCCAGGTACATTCCGGAAGCAAAGAATTTAAAAATGCCTACTGCTGATGCTCCTGCCATTACCATCCGGCATTTGCTTACGCACAATGCGGGTTTCCCGGAAGATAATCCCTGGGGCGACCGCCAGTTGGGCAGAAGCGCTCAATGGTTGAAAGACCTGTATAGCAAAGGTATCAGTTTCTCTACTACGCCCGGTACAGATTATGAATACAGCAACCTGGGGTTTGCTACGCTTGGACTTATTATTCAGAACGTAACTGGCAAAAGCTACCAGGAATATATCCGGGAAAATATTTTAAAAACTTTAGGCATGACAAATACCAGGTGGGATTATGATGAGGTACCTGACAAACAATTGGTAACTGGTTATCGTTATGTAGATGGCAATTGGATGGCGCAGCCATTATTGCACAGTGGTATTTTTGGAGCAATGGGCGGGCTAATTACTACCATAGAAGATTTTTCAAAGTATATGGCATTCCAGTTGTCGGCATGGCCTCCGCGTGATGAGAAAGAAACAGTCCCGGTGAAAAGGAGCTCTGTTCGTGAAATGCAACATGCCTGGAATTTTTCGCGTGTATGGAGAGACGAGAAAAATTTTAAAGGAGAGAATTGCCCTATTATTGATTCTTATTGTTACGGGCTGCACCAGTATCTTGATTGCGATGGAATGAAAGTAATTACACATAGCGGCGGTTTGCCGGGTTTCGGCAGCCAGTGGAGAATATTACCTGATTATGGAATTGGTATCGTAGCATTTGCCAATCTTACGTATGCGCCAATGGGTACGCCCATACAGTCTGCCATAGATTCTCTTTTGTTGTGGTGCGATCTTCAGCCTCGTATTTTACACTCTTCACCAGTTCTTGAAAAAAGGAAACAGCAAATAGTGGCCTTGCTTCCATCCTGGAATGGAGCTGAAAGATCCGGAATTTTTGCAGACAATTTTTTTCAGGATTATTTCATAGCTGATTTAAAAAGACAGGCTGCCGAAGCTTTTGAAAAAGCAGGAAAAATTGTAGAGGTAACCCAGGTCACTCCCCAAAATAAGTTGAGGGGTTCCTTCCTGGTGAAAGGCGAAAAAGCAGCGATCCGTATATTTTTCACACTGTCTCCTGAAACGGATCCCAGGATACAGGCATTCAGTATGAAGGTGATAGAGAATAAACTATAGTGGCCGAAGAAATTCCTTATTTTTTTAATTTGATAATTTGGGCCTTCGCTTTTCATGACTTCCTGAAAAGTTATGAGCCATCCTGCGCAAAATAGCAAATGATGATAGTTGAAGCATTACATAGGAATCATTCGCTCCTCAAACTTTCCACAGGGTTTGCCACCGCTGCTTTTATGGCCTGGAAACTTACTGTGATCAATGTTATAGCCAACGCTCCCAATCCTGAAAATATAAAAACCCAGAATGAAATTGTTGTTCTGTAATCATATTGATGCAGCCAATTGTTTAAATAATACCAGGCCAATGGGATCGCAATGAAACAGGAGATAATTACCAGCAGTGCAAACTCTTTGGATAACAACCGCCAGAGATTGTATGTGGACGCGCCCAAAACCTTACGAACGCCGATTTCTTTTTTACGCTGTTCTGCAACAAACGATGCCAGGCCAAATAATCCGAGGCAGGAAATAAAAATAGCGAGGATGGTAAAGAACGTTGCGAGTTTACCTAAACGTTGCTGGTCGTCAAATTTTTTGGCATAATCTTCATCATTAAATGTGTAATCGAATGGAGCACCTGGATTGTATTTTTTAAATACCGTTTCTATTTTACCCAATGCATCTTTTATGGGCGCACCCCGCTTTATTGCTACCGTTATCACATTGGCCCAGTCCGGGTTATAAAGAAATACGGTTGGCTGAACCGGCTTATAAGGAGATTCCATTACCATGTCTTTTACTACGCCTAGCACAGTATAATTTTTATCATTGAATTGTATGGTTTCTCCAATAATATCCTTCTTTAATCCAACTTGTTTCACCGCAGATTCGTTCAGTATCATTCCCAAAGTATCTGTACCAAAATCTTTAGAGAAATCCCTGCCTTCTTTAATCTTCCATCCAATGGTTTTACCAAAGTCCTGTGTGACAGCTATTGTACCAAAAGTGGGTAATGTGTTGGGGTCTTTTCCCTGCCAGTTAAACCCAATTTGATTCGACCAAACCCCGGTAGTAGGGCTTGAAGACTCGGCCATGTTATCTACTACTCCGGTTGCAAGCAAGCTGGCCCGCAATGCATCATAATGCCCATACAAATCCGGCGTTGACATATTGATGGTGATAAGGCCTTCTGTTCTATAATTAACAGGCCTGTTTTTAGCGAATTGAATTTGTTTAAAAACAATGATTGTTCCGATAATTAAAGCAATAGAAAAAGTGAACTGAACTATTACCAGTATTTTGCGCGGCAAAGAAGCATATTTTCCTGCACGAAAGGTTCCCTTCAATACTTTTACCGGTTCGAATTTGGACAAATAAAACGCAGGGTAGCTTCCGGAAACGATTCCCGTAATAAAAGTGAAAGCCAATGCCAGCAGCCAGAAATAAGGATTGCCCCAGGGCAGGCCGATACTCTTGTCTGCAAGTTTATTGAATAATGGCATTAATAAAACCACCAATAAAATAGAAAATATAAAAGACCCAAACGCTACCAAAACCGACTCACTTAAAAACTGCCCGATCAACTGGCTGCGAACAGAACCCACTGTCTTTCGGATGCCTACTTCTTTGGCTCTTTTTTCACTTCGCGCGGTAGAAAGGTTCATAAAATTGATACATGCCAGCAGCAGCACAAACACACCGATAATAGAAAACAACCAGATAAATTGTATGCGGCCGCCGGTAGCTTTCCCATTTTTAAAATCGTTGTACAACCTCCATTTATCCATAGGAAACAATACGGCTTGTTCTTTTCCATCCCTTGAAGCCACTTTATGCCGCATCACTACATTCTTAATCTTTTCAGTTTCTCTATCCATGTTTACGTTTTCGGCTATTTGTACATACGCCTGCCATGAATGATTGTTCCACTGCGTGGCTGCATCTTTAAGCCATTGCTCGGTAGTAATATATTTTTTCCAGGGCAATAATAATTTGGTAGCGTATAAGGAAGTATTATGTGGAAGATCTTCAAAAACGCCCGCTACTTTGTAACTGTCTTTATTGTCGAGTTTCACCATTTTATTAATTGGATCCGAATTGCCCAAGAGCCTTTTCGCCAATGATTCGCATAATAAAATAGAGCTCGGATCATTCAATCCATTGGTTCCTTTGATCATCTTCAATGTAAACATGGTTGGGAAATTGGATTCAACCCACATCCCGCTTTCGACAATTTTCTTTTCACCCACAGCCAGCACATGGCTAAAGTTCCACGAGGCCATGGATATGTTTTTAAAATCACTTCCATATTTGCTGCGCAATTCATTACCAATCGGCATGCAAACTGCCTGGCCTGTTTCCATTTTCCCGTCATTGTCAATAAAAGTAGTCATCACCTGTGCAAGCCGGGCATGGTTTTTATGATAATTATTGTAAGTGACTTCATCAAGAATCCAAAAAGCGATCAGCATAGCAACCGCCATTCCTGTTGCGAGGCCAAGAATGTTTATCAAAGAATATACTTTGCTTTTTATTAAATTTCTCCAGGCAATTTTGAAATAATTCTTTAGCATAAGGGTGGTCTATTTTAAACAGGGTATTTTGAGAAGTTGAATTTAATCCATTTTATCAATCTGAACATCCCCGATGTTTAATCCTCTTTTTATTTCAGGGTTTCCTTTGTATTGCAATTTGGCATCGCCGAATGCGGTAATTTTTATTGCTTCAGAAGCATTCACCTGGAAATTGGCGTCGCCATAAGCGGTGATCTTAGCGGTGGCGCTATTGATCGCAAAATTTTTCACTTTGCTATCGCCATAAGCGATAAAATTCTGGTCGCGGATAGTGCCGGATTTTATTTCCAGTGAGCCTTCGCCGTATAGGGTAGCCTGGAGATTTCCCAAATCAACCTGCTCAAAAATAACATGTGATTCGCCATAAATTTTCAGCTTAAAATTATCCTGTTTCAGAAGGCTCTTGCAAACCTGGGCTTCTTCACCCCGGATAGAAAGCGCATTCAACGTTTTGTAGCTTACAGTTGCAGTGACCACAGTGCCTTTGTAGAGAGGCTGCTTTTCTTTAAACCCGTTTTCATAGTTTTTCTCGTTTTTAGGAAGTTCTTTTTGGCCGTCAAGATAAATGCGCAGTACGTTGTTAGTTACTTCAATGTGTATTTTATCCTTGTTTACAGTGCTTTTTTCAACAGTAACGCTCTCCTCATTTCCTTCAACGAAAGTTACCGCGATATTTGGGCTTACGATCACTTTATTGAAATGAGTCACAGGTTTGGCGGTTTGTCCAAATAAAAATTGCGCAAAAAGAATGACGGGCAGCAACAAAAGATATTTTAATGCTGGTTTCATGTGTTATTGTTTAATAATTAATGATAATTTTTTCTCTATTTGGAAATACGTTTGGCCCTGGCTAATAGTTACAATCTTTTAAAACTTTATTTTTCAGCGAACAAAGAAATAACCGGCATTTTTATTTCGCATTTATCAATCCGGCGCAGTATTCGCAGAATTTAATTTTTAGGTAACAAATATTAGTTGTAAAAAATCAAACCA
>JBIQMJ010000013.1:0-25172 GCA_044463445.1 Segetibacter koreensis | reverse complement strand
GAAAGAAGAATCGCTGTACTGCCCAACGGCACAATTTACCTGGGTAGCCAATACCTGCCAGGCACCTATTTTATCGAAATAATACAGGGTGATTCGAAACAAACCTTAAAATTAATTAAGCAGGCCGTTAATTAAGAAAAACAATTAAACAATTAAACCATGAATAAATTCTTTTTTTTCATAGGACTTTTACCGGTTGTTTCAAATTCGTTTAGCCAGCCATCAATAGGAACTTTAAAAGAGGATTACAAGGCAAAGATTGAAATACAACAACCAGTCCCCAATGCTCCAGCCACATTTACTGTAGATGGCAAGATCGTTTTGCACTCACTGATGTCCATCAGCGACGCACACCTGCAAAAGCTTGCAGACGGTTTGAAAATCTTTGCAACAACAGACGCCGTACGTTCGGCTAATTGGGAACGCATTCGTGCGCCTTTTTCCATGATCGCACGGATGAACGTCCCTGCTGTGTATTGGTTTGCCAGGCCGGATGGGAGCTATTGGACTCTTGACCAGGGCCGTATAAAAGCGAAGCTTGCTGACAGGGAATATTTCCCCCGGCTGTTGGCCGGACAAACCGTTATCGGGCAATTGGTAGTGAGCCGCTCTACTAACCGCAACACTGCGATTGTGGCAGTACCAGTATACGGCGGAAATAAAACAATTGTGGGAGCATTGGGCTGTTCGATTCATCTGGATAGTCTGAGTGCATTGGTCCGCGAAGAAATGGGAATCATGCAAGATGGTTTGTTCTTCTATTCGTTCGATGCAGAACCATTGGTTGGCCTACATGCCGACCCCACCATCATTTTTATCGAGCCAATGAAGCTGGAGGATCAGGGACTTCGTCAGGCCTTCGCGGAAATGCTCGCTGGTAAAGAAGGCGTGGTGGAATACATGTTCAGAGGGGTACAACGGACAGTTCTTTACTGCAAGTCGCCCGTTACAGGTTGGTGGTATGGCTTTGGAAAAATGGAACGTTGATCACAGACACCATTCCAAATTCCAAATAGTGAATGAAGAAATATTGGGAATTTTTATTTGGGGATAAAATCATATCCATAGTTACAAACTACTAATACCAGCAAGCACTCTGGTATACTATTAAATTCAAAAATAACCATCATGAAAAATATATTCTTTGTTATTGTATTTTTTACAACTGCTTTTTTTTTGTCAGGTGTGAATAAAAGTACCGATGATTCGGTAAATATAAAAGTGGGTGGCCTTTTATCATTAACGGGTAACTGGTCATCTCTTGGCATCACCTCGCAGGAAGCGATGAATCTTGCAGTAAAAGAAATCAATAACCGTATGGAGCAAACCGGTTCGCGCTACCGGTTTGCTATAACTGTTTATGATACGAAGTTGGATACATCGAGAGCACAGGCAGCTATCAGGGAAGCATTCCAAAACAACATCCGTTTTATTATAGGCCCTCAGTCGAGTGCTGAGGTGCAGGCTGTAAGTGCATTTGCGAATTCCAACGGCATACTGCTGGTAAGCCAGGGAAGCACTGCTGGCAGCCTTGCCATTGCCGGGGATGCAATCTTCAGGTTTTGTCCTGGTGAAGATCTTGAAGGGGATGCTATGGCGCAAGCGATTTATGGCTCCGGGCGTCGCGCGTTGATCTCAATCTCCAGGGATGATGTTGGCAATATGGAATTACGTCAGGCGGTAGATGAAGCCTTTCTGAGCCGTGGAGGCACCGTGGACGCCATTACTCCGTGGGCTTCCACAATTCCGGATTTTTCCACCGTTTTGGCCACCCTCAAAAAAAAGATACAGGAAAGGATCAAACTTGTGGGAGCCGATAAAGTGGCTGTGTATCTTGCTTCTTTTGACAAGTCCAAAGAACTTTTCAGGCAGGCATCTGCAGACCCGGTTTTTTCTTCCGTTCGCTGGTACGGCGGCGACGGTATTGCATTGAGCAGTGAATTGCTTTCCGATGCCGGCGCATCCGCTTTTGCCGTAGCGACAGGATTCCAGGCGCCTACTCTTGGATTGCCTCAACAGGTGCACCCTGATCTCAGAGCTGTTGTTGAAGCTATCAAAAACAAAACCGGGATAGAGCCTGATGCGTATGCCCTCGCGGTTTATGACGCCCTATGGGTAATTGCACGAACAGTAGCTGCCTTTCCTGAACCAACCAATGATTTCACAAAAGTGAAAGACATCTTTCAAAGAGAAGCCAATCAATTTTATGGCATTACCGGGCCGATGTATCTGAATGAAGCCGGCGACAGGAGTAAAGGCAATTTCGACTATTGGGCCATCGTAAATGAAAAAGGTACCTATAAGTGGAAATGGGTGGGAAGATCTTAGTAATTAACCAGTTACTCCCGGAAAGACAAAGATTTTTATCTCTTATTTTAAAAAAGATAAATTATGAAAAAAAATTCCCCTTGGCTTATCCTGGTATTTTCATTCATTACAATAGGTAAGGCCCAACCTCCGGTTATCGTAAGCAATTTCAACTCTCTAAATGAGTTGAATACAACTCCTGAACTTATTTCTTTGGTAACTGATGCAGCAGAGTTGGTTCGAATTAAAGGCGAAGCTGCATTTACTGATTTTCGTATTCACGGCAGCCGGTGGCGGCAGGCAGAAACTTACATTTTTGTTCTGGACCCGGAAGGTAACATGCTGGTACACGCCGACCCTGCAATGGAAGGGAAAAATCAGATGGACCTCAAAGATATCAACGGGAAGCCGATCACCCGTGGGTTGCTTGCAGCAGCTACCACATTTCCGGACAAACCCGATGGCTGGTACCATTATGAATGGAATGTCCCCGGAGGACTACTTCCCCGGTGGAAAAGCAGCTATGTACGCCTGGTAAAGGCGCCATCAGGAAAAAGTTATATTGTTGGCAGCGGAATTTATAATGATCGCATGGAAAAGGTTTTTGTTGAAGACATGGTGAAGGAGGCGGTTGCACAAATCTCCACCAATGGTGAAGCGGCTTTGCGGTTGTTCCATGATCCCACAGGCCCCTTCATTGCAAAGGATAGCTATATTTTCGTATATGATATGAATGGTGTCAACCTCGCTCTTCCACCCTTTCCCAACCTGGAGGGACGCAATCTTTTCGACCTGAAGGATACACATGGTAAGCTGATTATGCATGAAATGTTACATGTGGTGAAAACCAAAGGCTGCGGATGGATTGAATATATGTGGCCCAAACCGGGAGAAAGTGTCTCCACCGCAAAGTCTGCTTATGTAAGCAAGGCAAAAATGGGAGACAAATGGGTATTGGTGGGTAGCGGCGTCTATCTTGCCGACGCTCCCAAAGAAATTTCACCATATAAAACCATTACGGCCCCGCAACTAATGGCGCTTGTCAGGAAAGGAGCAGCGGTTTTGGAAAAGGAGGGAGAAAGAGCTTATGCTGAATTCAGAAAAAAAGGTTCGAAGTGGTTCGGCGATCACACTTACCTCTTTGTCTTTAATACGGATGGAGTAAGGGTTTTTCATGCCGCAGAACCCGAAAGTGAAGGCCAGAATGATTTGGGGTTAAAAGATATAAACGGCAGAGCCATTGGCAAAATGATCCTTGAAACGGGGACAAAGGGTTCCGGCCAGGGCTGGGTTCATTATATGTATCCCGAACCCGGAGAAATTTTCCCCACATGGAAATCCAGCTTTGTGAAGCGGGTAACTTATCCCAACGGGAAGCAGTACATCGTAGGTAGCGGAATTTACAATATGCAGATGGATAAAGCCTTCATCGAGGATGTGGTAAACCGGGCAGCAATGCTGGTTCAGGAGAAGGGAAAAGATGCCTTTGAGCAGCTACGCGACAAAAAGGGGCCATTCGTCTTTATGGACACATATGTCTTCGTTGACAACCCCGAAGGAGTTGAATTGGTAAATGGCGCCCAGACTGGTATTGAAGGAAAAAATCTCATCAATGAGAAAGACGTGAACGGAAAATTTTTCCAGCGTGAAATTATTGAGGCCGCCACAAAGGAAAACGGCGCCTGGGTGGATTACTTCTGGTACAAGCCCGGTCAAAATGAACCCGCCCACAAGCAAACGTTTGTAAAAAAGGTGCAGCATGGAAACGAAAGTTTCGTCATAGGCGCTGGATTTTATGACAGTCTTAAATAAATTAATAATTGAAATTTCTAAATAAACACCTTAATAATGAAAAACAAATGGCTAATACTGGTAGCACTGATTATCCTGGTTTTCTTGAGTAGTATTACGAATGTAAATGCACAGGCATTTATGGACTTCGAGTCTGGAATTGTTTTTACAGGTTACAATGATGAGCGAATCCCGGGTGATGAAGGAACTTTATTTTCCCTAAAAACCGACCTGAAAGCCAAACCAAATACCTTTGTTCGCATCAGGGCAGGATATACAATAAGGAGAAGACATACCATCTCTTTGCTGTATGCTCCCTTGGTTGTGAATTCAAATGGATCACCAAAAAAGGAAATTAATTTTAACGGAGTTACGTTTCCTTCTAATACCTCTCTGGATGCCCGTTATCAATTTAATTCATACAGAATTACTTACCGGTATGATTTTGTAAAAAAACCGGAATTTGAATTTGGCCTGGGGTTTACTGCAAAAATAAGAGATGCCGAAATCGAGCTTAATGGCCAGGGTTTAACTGCTTCAAAAAAAAATACCGGGTTTGTTCCGATCATAAATTTCAGGCTCAATTGGAAGACGAATGATAAATTCGGTATTCTCCTCGAAGGAGATGCACTTGCAGCTCCACAAGGAAGAGCAGAAGACGTCTTGCTGGCCGGAATTTATAATTTTTCGCCTCAATTATTGCTTCATCTTGGATACCGGATTCTTGAAGGAGGAGCAGATAACGATGCAGTATATAGTTTTGCCTTGTTCCATTACGCTTCTTTAGGAGTTACCTATACATTTTAATATTGATGACTGGTTTACTATGCACTTATTATGCGAATCTGCCAGAAGGGTTAACCGGAAAATAAAAAACCATTATTTCCCGTTTTGCTGAAATCAAAAAATAATAATATCCAATAGTTCGATAGAAACAATTCCCGAAATTTCAGACTGACAAATTAATTACGGATTTTCAATTTTTTTTGCCGATGGAAGTTTATCTTCATATAAATTAATCACCAGTTTATTCTAAAAAAAACGGAGCTGGAATTCCTTATCCGCAGCCGGCTGTGGATAAAGCAGAATTATCAGATTGAATTTCCTTTTCATTAATTCCTTAGGATATGGAAGACAAATACATTATTCCCTCACAAACAAGAATCGGCCATGTGCATTTGAAAGTTTCGGACCTCAGACGTTCATTAGAATTTTATTGTGATCTTTTGGGATTCCAACTTACCACCATGTATGGAACTGAGGCCGCATTTGTTTCCGCGGGCGGCTATCATCATCACATCGGCCTGAATACCTGGTTCAGCAAAGACGCACCTCCTGCAGATAAGAAATCTGTGGGGCTATTTCATGTAGCGATATTATTTTCCACAAGAAAAGACCTCGCCGTAATTTGTGACCGGCTCCGCAAGGCAAATTATCCGCTCACCGGCGCATCCGATCATGGAGTTTCAGAAGCCTTATACTTAAATGATCCTGACGGGAACGGGATTGAATTGTACTGTGACAGGCCGAAAGAACAGTGGACCTACAGTGAAGACGGAAGAATAGAAATGTTCACCAGGCCACTAAATATTGGCTCACTGCTAAGTGAATTGAAAAAATAATTTTTCCCTGGAAAATAATAGCGATAAATGTATTTCCGGAATTTCCACTGAATCAAAAAAGCACAGGAAAAAACCTGTGCTTTTTTGAAAAACCCGGATATTGAAAAACGCGTGAATACCTAATTCCTATTTAACGGTTCCATTTACAATATACCTGATCTTCACTGCTTTTGCCGTATCGGTTGCGTGAGGCAATCCTGTTAGCAATACAGTATACACTTTATTTTTTTCAAAGGTAATTGCCTTGATGGCAGAAATAGTAGAATCATTAGTAACATCAATAGTAAAATCGCCGGGAGTAATTCCTTTAAAAGAAGAAACATCGCCATAATGAGTGCTTGCTGCTACTTCATCGGTACCATTTGCAGAAATGGTAATGTTCTGGCTGGAAGAATCCGGAATAGCATTTACATACCGCACAAATGACTGTTCTGTTGAATCAGGCAATGAATCCAGTCCATCATCCACGATCACATTTTTATACATGCCATTAGCGCCCATCAAAAAGGCAGAATAATATTTATTGGCCTCTACGGTAAAACTGCCGGTGGCCAGGGCAGAATCAGAATTATTTTCATACACTTTTAAAGTTCGAGCACCTGCATAAATGGGCAAATAATTTCCTGTAAAATTGCTGTAAGAAAGCGGCGTATTCGTGAGGCTGTTACTGTTCATCACAAAGACCACAGGTGTGATACTATCCGGAACCAGGTTAAAAGCCATCAATCCCGCAGTGGGTGTGGAAGCTACGTTATCTTTCTTGCAGGCAGAAAACGCCACCGTCGAAAATAGCAGGAGATAAAAAAATTTGTTTTGGAAAACAGAAAAGATTTTCTTTTTCATTGTAAAGTTTTTAGGGTGTGATTAATAATTACACCCCTTCCCCGGAAAAACTATGCCACTATCCAACTTAATAGTTTTATGCAGGCTATTAATTAATTTTTAACGATTGATAAACTTATATTTTTAATCTTTAATTTTTTCTGTAAACCGGCTAATGAATATGGTTAGTGGCAAATCTTGAATAGTTGCCGAGGTAAAGTTTTGCAGTAAGCCAATAAATAGCTTTGAATTTTATTTTGATAAATCCGAAGAGGCCGCAATTTATTTTTTGCTACTGAATAAAGCCATAGTATAATCTAACAGATTGGTCCCGCCTGGCTTTCCATGACCGGGGATCACTACTTTTGCCTGCGGATATTTTTGTTTTACTTTTAAAACAGTAGCTGGCCACGCTTTTACATTTGCATCTCCAAGAAATCCTTTTGGCCCATTCAATTCTTTTATTAAACATCCGCCAAAGAGCACACTGTCATCGGGAAAATAACCTACAATATTATCATTCGTATGGCCCTCGCCTACATATTCCGCATACACTTTTTTGCCGCCAATATCAAATGCGATACTATCCGCAAAGGGCTTTAAAAGAGAAGCATTTTCATTTCCTTCCTTCTTTAAAATATCAATGGTTTTAGAAAAAGCATATCCGGGAATATGATGCCTGCCAAAGGTTTTGATGCCACCCACACAATCATTATGAAAATGAGTAGGGATGATAGCAGTAATAATAGAATTCAGATTTTTGTTTACATAATTAATCAATTCCTCTGAACTGGAATCACTGGCCGGAGTATCGAAAATAACCGATTTGCCTTCATTGACCACCACCATTCCATTGCATTCCACCTTGCCAAAATCATTCGTTTTCAGGTAGGAAACATGCCGGTAAACATGCGGGGAAATTTTCTTCAATATAAGGTTGGGCGATTGATACAAAACAATTTCCGCAGGATCACTTTTCATTTTCACCGGCGCAGAAAAACCGGTTGAGCCATCATTATTTTTTGATCCGCTATTGCATGAAACTATCATCACTGCTGCTGACAGCAAAAAAATCCATTTTATTTCTTTCCCAATAATTTTCATTCTTTATTTTATTTCTATTTTTTTAATAATTATTACTGTCGCAAAAATAGCCGGAAATATATTTTATGGAAAAGCAAGAAACGCCACTTGCAGTTCACCTAATTTATGATAGCCCAGGGCATTCATGTGGATGGCATCATGGTAATACAATTTCTTATTGTAAATATTATATCCTCCCATGAAGAACTGATCCAGGAATGGGATACCATGAAGCTCACAAATTTTCTTTTGCATGTCAACATATTCATTCATCCCGTGCGGAGAAAACGGATCATACCCTCCCCTGTCCGTAAAGGCTTTGCCGGAGGTAAAAAAATAAATCTCTGCCCTGGGATTGATCTCATAAATTTTTTTGATACAATAATTAATTCCTCCCGCCTGGGTGATCAGTTTCGCCGTATCATAATTATCAAATTCTGTGTAATCCGTGTATTCCCCCACTGCCCGGTGATTGGTGTAATCATTGGTGGAAGCCCAAAGCACATAAATGTCGAAAACACCAGCTTCATTCACCTGCTGCTGAAGTGATTTTCCCTGAAGGGAAGAAAAGCCCGCGCCCCCTACTCCAAAATTGGTAATCTTCATTCCAAGATATCTTTCCCAAAGAATTTTGGCGCTGTCGCTGGGCGGGATCACTGAAACTGAGCCTCCAAAAACCGCTACCGATTTCCCATAATTAAAAGATCCTTTCAGAGATAAAGAATTCATCGTGGCCTGTGAAAAAACATTTCCCGGAAACAGTAATAACGAAATAATCAAAGAATGCATGCTTATTTTCAAACGATTGAATATTTAATGAGTATCAATTTTAAAAATGAAATTCACAGTAAAGCGATAAATATATCACATTTTTAATTTGGCAAAGTCAGCCGGTTTTTTTTAAAAGGGACTTACTTTCTTCGGCGCATAATATTCTCAACTAATGGTTCAGTCGCTATCGCGTTCCGGCGCCCTCAAGCCTTTCGATAATTTTAGCAAATCGTTTTCCGGATTTAGCAGGTGCTTTATCAGAAACAATTCTATTTTCGTGGCTTTACAATCAGTATGGCTTCAGAAAGAAATAAAAAATCAATGATCACCTGGATAAAGAGAATAGGCTTCTGGGGATTTCTATTTTTTTTGGTAAAGGGATTGGTATGGCTGGCAGTTGGTTACTTTATTTTGAAGTGACAGGAAAAGGAAATTTGTAAAATTTTTTTACGTTGGTTTTCATTAACTTTTGCTATCAATAATTAAAAATTAGCAATCATAAACTTTGCCCAAAAGTCAGCAGGTTATTGTCCGGATCAAGAATTGAAAATTCCCTTTGGCCCCAGGGTTTTATTTCCAAATGCCCATTGGGATGAATATTCGTTTTTTTGTCTAACAACGATTGATAAAACCCTTGAATGTTATCGGTTCTGATGTAAACCTGTCCATAATTTTTTTTTGGATCAAGTTCTTTAAATTCAAAAAAATGGATCTGAACATTGTCTTTGTGCATCATTAAATAATCATCAAAATTAACGCTTCCAAATTCCTCAAAGCCTAATTGATTCAAATAGAAATCCCGGGTAATGGCTTTATTTCTCATTGGTAATTTGGGATTAATATCGGTAAGCATTCTCTTTTTATATTGGTTTTTTAAAAGCTTGTACAATAATCTAAAACCGCCTTAAATATTTCCCTGCGGAGCGGATTGGGATTGTAATAATATCCTGAAGGCAATAATCCCATGTTCTGCCGATTGATCAATAAAATAACGGAGATATCCAAAGAAGGAATTACAGCGATGCTGGTTCCCGTAAATCCTGTATGCCCGAAAGAGCCGGCCGGCGCATCTTTCATAAAAGAATTATCAGGATCCATCATCCACCCAAGGCCGTTTTTAAAATCATCTTTGGTTAAAAATAATTGGAGCGTTTTTTTGGAAATGAATTGATGTGAACCCACTTTTCCATCGTTCTTCAGCATATCAACCAGCTTTTGCAAATCATCCACCGTAGAAAACAAACCCGCATGTCCGCTGACACCTTGAAGCGCATACCAGGCATTTCCATCATTTACTTCTCCGCGTAAATTATATTTACGCCAGCCATTCCATTGATCAGGATCTATTTCTTTAAACACATATCCAAGCGAGGTATCGTGAACCATTCTTGTCTCAAAAGGATTGCCATGCGAGGTTGTGGCAATTTTTTTGAAATGCCCGGTAGCCAGGGGATTGTAAGTAGTATGATTCATCCCGAGAGGAATAAAAATATTTTTTTTATCAAATTGATCTAACGGCATTCCTGAAACTTTCTCTATTATTTCGCCCAAAAGAATAAAACCCAAATCGCTATAACGCCTTACTTTGCCCACAGGAAAAGCAAGTGGCAATTCGCCGATCAGTTGATACGCTTCCTGCTTATTGGATGCCCTGTAAAACAGCGGGTACCAGGTAATAAGACCGGCGGTGTGCGTTAATAAATTGCGGATAGTAATTTGCTTTTTATCTCCTACATTAAATGCAGGAATATATTTTCCAACAGGATCTTCCACACTAATAAGTCCCTTGTCCACCAGCAACATAACAGAAGTAGTGGTACCAACAACTTTTGTCAGCGAAGCAAGATCAAAAAGATCATCGGTGGTCATTACTTCAGGATGAGCGAGCGGTTGATTATGATAATCGCGTCTTTGGGCATAGCCAAATGCTTTTTTACAAAGCACCTGGTTACCTTTTTTTATTTCAATCACTGCGCCGGGGATTAGTTTATCATTTACCGCATTTTTCAAAATACCATCAACAGTATGATTGAGTTTTTCAGTTTGTACTTGCTGCGCGGATGAAACCCCAAAAGAGAAAGAGAGAAAAAATAAGAGAGGGATAATTTTCTTTTGCATCATAATAAAGTGATCTTAAAAATACAGTAAAGCAGGAAATAAGGTTGATTTTTATTTTGTTCACCTGGCATAACTCAATACGTTACATGCTCTGCATCCTGCAAGCCATTTATACCCCTGCATAATCTTTCATGTACATAAAATTATTGGTAAGTTTTCCTTTTTCAATTATCGTAGCTTCATCAATAATCTTTGATCCTCCTTTGATTAGATCATCAAGAATAAATTTGATCAGTTGTTCGCCGAAATACCTTGATGCATCGCGGGGCAATTCATTGGGTAAATTGCCAACAGCCATCACATCCACCGAACCTTCTATATAAGGCGCAGTCCGTTGGCCCGTCATTTTATTTACTCCATACACAGGGTCTTCCATCGCATTGTCGCCAAGGTTGCATGGAACAGAACCTTTTTTATCATCAGAAATATCTGCAATGGTTTTTATTCTGAAAGAATCTTTTCTCATGTCTTCCATTTGAAATAAACGGGGAACTTTTTCATACCAGTAAACCCCATTCAATAAGATATCCGTTTCCGAAATATAATCTTCAAAAAGGCATTTATAATATTCCGGATGTTCGTGAAATTCTTTTCGTGTGTACTTCCCCGTTAGTTTGTTTGCATATAGATCAGCGCCTTTTAAATGTACGTACACCGGGTAAGAAAACTGAGTAGTTTTAAATTCATCGGGCTCTGCCTCATGTATCTCCATCAGGTTCATTATTTCCAAAATACCATGAGCCACCCTGCCACTTCCGGTAACCGCCACTTTAACTTTTGGAAGTTTTAATCCAAAATAGGTATGGATCAGTTCCTGGAAATTTTTCATTTTATACACACGGTGCAGTGAATAGCTACCGGTACGGTTTCCGTAGGCCATCATTCCATTATGGGCGCCCACCACGCCGGCAAAAAAACCAAAGCCTATCAACCTTGTGCCATCTTCATGCTCCAGACATTCATAATCTACCAAAGTGATATTTTTTTCAATAATTGACCGCAAAAGTTTTTGATTATACGATTGCAGTTTGCGGGTATGTGAGAAAAAAAAATATTTCTTATCCGGAACGAGCATATCGACAGGCACTTCTTTAATCCCAAAAAGAATATCACAATCACTTACATCTTCTTTTACCTCTATTCCTGCTTTTATGTATTCCTCGTCAGAATAGCACCGGGTGGAAGAATGTTGAACCTGGATCGAAACCTCTTTTTTTGCCTGAATCCATTTACATTGAGCAGGAATAAGCGCAACGCGGTTATCCGAAGGAATTTTACCTTCTCTTATAAGTCCTATTTTTAGCATCCATTACTTTTAAACCGGAGCAATTTACATTATCCGTACAACTTTAAATTTAAGCAAGGATTTGAATCATTACAGTAAACCAACTTTTAAACTTAATTCTTATTTGAAAAAAAATAAAAATCCTAAAAGTGATTTTGGACAAATTGGTGGGAATGCGTAATATTGCCACCCGAAAATAAGCCTATAGGAAACGCCCGGATGGCGGAATTGGTAGACGCGTCAGACTCAAAATCTGGTATTCGCAAGGATGTGCAGGTTCGATTCCTGTTCCGGGCACAAGAAAAGGTTGTAGCAATTAACTTACAACCTTTTTTGTTTTTAGGCCAGTCAAAAATGGGCAGTTTTTACCGCATTCACTCAATATTATTGAAAGACCCAATGACAGACTTCAGTGGGAGAAAATCTCTTGAAGAAAAGTGCCCCGAAAAACTTCTACTATTCAAAAAGCTTTCCCCGAAAAACATTTGCTTTGATAATGGCATTATGACCCTGACTAAAAACAGTGTATGCATGCCTGTTACAGATTGATTAAAAAAAATCGTTGCACTATCTTTTTACCACCTTTTACAGTTTTTTACCAAATGAAAAGGCTCCTTCAAAATTTTTTTCTATAGAAACTTGAAATAAATTGAAGAAATAATCGTTTCTTCTTTTAAAATGTTTAATAGTAAACAAAATGGGACTCTTTATCCATAATAATAACATGTTTTTTTATATGGAAAGGAGATTACCCACAAAAATCAACCATAAAAATTTTACTAACCCATTTTTTTAGAAAACTTATTTTAATCATCATTTAATTTTTTGAATTTTATCGCCAAATTTTTACAAATCCTTTTATGAAAACAATTCTAATTAAACAGGTATATATTCTGTGCCTGGCCGCATTCGTTACCTTATCTGCAAATGCACAATACACTGAATCTTTTGAATCGCAAACACCTTTTCTTAGTACTTTTAACAGCAATGGCCAATCTTTTACCCTCACGAATAATTTTACAGTTTATAGCTCCAGGGCTGGCTTTGGTTATCAGAATTCTAATCGTTTTTTAGATAATAGTAATATGATTGCCACAAACCAGGCCTATTCAATTAAAACCACAGATGCCTCCATGTTTTCCGTAAGTAGCCTTTGGCTATACGTTTCTACGGACGGAGGCAATAATCCTTCTTTAAACGGATCTTTGATTATTACAGGGAAACTTGGCGGGGTAACACAGTTTACGATTAATAAAACATCAGGTTTTAGCTCCTCGTTCGTGCCTGATAACGGATATTCTTATGTTGATTTTACAACCGAGGGTGGTGTAGATAACAGCAATATTACAATTGACGAAATCGAATTTCAACTTCAGGGTAATTTTAATTATATAGGTATAGATAATTTTACATGGGCGCCACATTTGGTTTTGCCACTTTCTCTAATTTCATATTCTGCTACTAAGGAACAAGATAACGTAAAATTAAGCTGGCAAACTGCTTATGAAGATAATATCAGTCAATTTATTATTGAGAAAAGCTCAGACGGAAAAAATTTTGAAAAAGCAGGAACCATACCTGCCTCAGGCAACAATAAGAATACATCCAATTACCAGTTCATAGATAAGGCACCTACACCCGGCACCAATTATTATAGCCTGGAAGAAGTTGGTAAAGATGGAGTTGTAAAGCGCTTAGGAATTAAAAAAATAACACTTTACAACAAGGCTAATCCAGCAAGGTTATATCCTAATCCGGTCATAGACGGTAGTTTCACATTAAATACCTGGTTACCTGCAAATATTGTAAATAATTATTTTCTTATGGACATATCCGGAAGAATTGTACAAAAAGGTAATATAATTTCAGCACAGCAAAGGATTGATGTTTCCAAACTGGCTCCTGGAAATTACACAATAAAACTTAGTGACGGACAAGTAATTAAATGGATAAAAAAATAATAAAATTTTTGATAAGCCAGGGTATTTTGATTCAAAAATAAGGGCTTAATTAGCATACTATAAAAGTCATTATTCTTTTAAACTGATGCATAACTTAAAAAAAGGATAATCCTCTTTTTAATTACTGACCTTGAAGGATATAATAAAAAAGAATTAGTTGCTATAAAATTCTAACGTGAATTTTTATTAATCGATTCAGTTATACCATAGAGAAAATTAGATAATCAGCATTAAAAAAAGTTCGGACACAAAAAGAGGCTGTCTCAAAATTTAAATCAGAGACAGCCTCTTTTATATTTAAAGACCCAATCGTTTTTTCCAACTCTATATACCACTTTAAGGTTTTGCACTATTTATTGCTTTACTGTATGCTTGCAATGCTCGTTCCCTGGCAAAACTGTGCTCCACCATAGGTTTGGGATAATCATCGGTTCCCAATTCAGTTACCCATTTTTTTATATATTCCAGGTTCTTGTCAAACTTTTCGGTTTGGGTAACCGGATTGAATATTCTAAAATAAGGCGCAGCGTCGCAACCACTTCCGGCAGCCCATTGCCAGTTTCCGTTGTTGGCAGACAGATCATAATCATTCAGTTCTTCTGCAAAATAAGCTTCGCCCCAGCGCCAGTCAATCAGTAAGTGTTTACATAAGAAGCTGGCAACGATCATGCGTACACGATTATGCATATAACCGGTTCGATTGAGCTGCCGCATGCCTGCATCTACAATCGGGTACCCGGTTTTTCCTTCACACCATTTCTGAAATTCAACTTCATTATTTCGCCACGCAATGCAATCATATTTCGGTTTAAAAGCGTGATGCACCACGTTTGGGAAATGATACAGTATCTGCATAAAAAATTCTCTCCAAATCAATTCCGACAGCCAGGTTTGATTGTGCTCCAAAGCAAAGGCTACACATTTACGAATGCTGATAGTGCCGAATCGTAAAGCAATGCCTAATTGCGTGGTGCGTTGCATTATCGGGTAATCTCTGTACTTTTCATATTCATCAATAACGGCGGCATCTAAAATGGGTTTTTGAAAAACGATTTCTGTCTTTTCAAATCCAATTTCCCCAAGGGATAAAATGCCGGAATACGATTGATGAAAGAAGTTTTTAAAATCAACCAAATAAGATTTGTAATCGTCTTCATGTAAAGCTCCTCTCCATTTTTTTGCGTAGGGACTATAAACCGTATAAGGCCTTCCGTCACTTTTCAAAATGTTTGATTTGTCAAAAATTACCTGGTCTTTGCAGGCTTTGAAAGGAATGTTTTTAGTTTTGAAAAATTCAAAGATTTCGGTGTCTCGTTTTATCGCCTGTGGTTCATAATCGCGGTTGCAAAAAACAGACTGAATATCATAATGCTCATTCAGCATTTTAAATACTTCCAATGGCTTTCCATGATACGTGCAAAGCTTCGAATGATGCACTTGTAATGTTTCGTTGATGGATAGTAATGCCTGGTGAAAATAATCAACCCGACGGTCATTTTTATTTTCTAATTTTCCTAAAATGTCTTCATCAAAAATAAAGATCGGCAGCACCGGAAATCCTGATCGCAGCGCATGATGCAAGCCCACATTATCTTCCAAACGCAAATCACGCCTGAACCAGAAGATGGCTATCTTTTCGTTTTTCATTTCGTTGCTGAAGGAATTTGAAAAAATAAATATTCAGGAGAAACTGGCTATATCCATACACCGCATCTTCCACCGGAATGGTGAACATGCGAATGCCCAAAAATTCCGATGGATTGTAATTGACAATTGGATTTTCCAAGCCCGTACCAGTGAGTATGCCATTTACCGGAAAAAATCCCAACATCAAAATCAAATACACCAATGTTGTCTGTCCGATCCATTCTTTTTTTTCCATGAAATGAAGAAAGAGCAGCACAGCCAAAGTAAACATTGCCGTTACGAAAGTGTAGGTTCGGTCATAATACAAAAGCATCACTACGACACAAACAATAAATCCCGAAAACACGATGACGTTGTTGAAGGCGCTTGTCCAATTCAGTTTAAAAAATTTATCCAGGCAATAATAAGTGAACACGCAAGCGAATGGAATGCAGAAAAAGAAAAGCCATTCCTCAATGGGCATGCCGGCAAGGATGATCCCTGTGGTATAATCCGTATTGAACCACCACACACCGGTTTTGGTGAACCAGATATCCCAGGAAATAAAAGGTATAGCCACGATGGCGGCTGAAAGGAAGAAGGCGCCAAATTGTTTATTGAACCGAATTCTTTTGTCAAAGGATGCAATGAAGCAAACGATGATGGTAAAGAAATCAATCAGTAAATAAGTGTATGGCTTCATTTTTTTTTGTTGAAATACAATTTGAAATATTTTACCGGCACCCATAAAAAACCGAAACATTCACCTTCTTCTTTGCCCAAATGTTTATGATGCTGTTTATGTGCACGGCGTAGGGCAAGCAAATAAAGGTTATGCGTATGCGTAAATATTTTTGCCCGCTGGTGAATAAAAATATCATGCACCAGGAAATACGCCATGCCATAAAATGTAATTCCCAATCCGATAAAAAACTGGTAACTAAAATCGTGCTTCACACCATAATACAAAAGAGCGATGGCGGGCAGGGAAAAGATTAAAAAGAACAAATCGTTTCGTTCCAATGAGCCTTCATTGCTGTGGTCGTGGTGGTCGCGATGAAGCACCCACAAAAAGCCGTGCATCACATATTTGTGAATGAGCCAGGTAGCTCCTTCCATCATTACAAACACCGCTATTACAATCAATACATTCATGTTGCACCCATTTTTTTATTAAAAGTGTTTTCTAAAACCCGGTAGCGAAAATTAAAAATTTCTTCCAGTTTTTTCTTTACCATCAAACGATGTGCAAGTTTGCCCAGGAAGCCAAAAGGTAATTCATAATCTACGGTATCCTTCATCAACACCCCATTTTCATTTGCAAAAAATTCGTGGTAATGCGTCCAATATTTAAAAGGTCCTTTTTCCTGCAGATCGGTAAAACTTTTATGAAAATTAACCTGCGTGATGAGTGTTTTCCATTTCAGCGGAATATGAAACAATGGCGAAACCGTATAATCTATTTCCATTCCTTGAAAAATCTCATCCTCATCAAATTCAGTAAGCACAATAAAATTCATTTCCTTCGGTGTGATTTTAGAAAGATTTTTCGGCGAAGAAAAAAACTTCCACGCGGTTTCCATATCACAGTTCAATAGTTGCTCTTTTTTTAACTGGTACTGCATCTCTTATTCTTTTAAAAGCTCGTTTGCCATTTTTAATAATGCTGCATTATAGATGGAATTGATATTTTTTCTGATAAAGCTTTCATCTTCTTTTACATTATTACGATATCCTAAAAATGCAGGCGCGTTTTTCTGAACAGATAGCCTTATTAAACGGATTTCCGTGTTCAGCGGTTCCATCTGCACAGCCCTTTCTATATTTTTTTTGCCTTCATTAAATGTTTTCAATTTTGAAAAAGGATTGAAGACATGATTTGCCCAGATGGTTTGATAGCCGCCGAGATAGGCAAGACAAACATTATTGTTTTGCATGGATTTCAGATTTTGAATCATTTCACTGCAAAGATTTTTATCGTCTACAGCTTTTGTGTATCCTGAACGCACCGCATCCAAATCTATATTTATATGTACCATTATTGCCATCGCTATGGTCAAAATCTTCAACATTTCTTTAGTGTTTTATATTGTACATAGCTACTAAGCATCAGTGAAAGTTTTTTAGCATTCGGTATTCGGATTCTTTCTTTTACAATTCGCTCTGCTGAAGTATTTTTTATTTTTTTAAATAATGATAAATAATACCTGTAAGCAAGGTAAACGCCAAATTTGGACGAAGGCGGCAGCATTTTGATGCCTTGTAAAGCTTCTTTAAATTCTGTTTCAATTTCTTTTTCTATGCGGCATTTTACACAATTGTCAAAAACGCACAAATCAACACCAGGAAAATAAGTACGACCTAAAACCTGGTAATCATCTTTTAAATCTCTGAGAAAATTTACCTTTTGAAATGCTGAGCCTAACTTCATCGCAAAAGGTTTCAGCCCTTCATATTTTTCCTTGTTGCCTTCTGTGAAAATCTGCAGGCACATCAATCCAACTACTTCGGCTGAACCATAAATGTATTCGGTGTACAATTCGGAATTGTAATCAATCTTTTGCAGATCCATCTCCATGCTGTGCAAAAACTGATCAATCAATTTCCGGTCAATTTGATATTGATGCACCGTTTGTTGAAAAGATTGCAAAATGGGGTTCAGCGAAATGCCTTCATTCAGTGCAATTTCAGTTTCTGATTTAAAACGACTCAACAATTTTTCTTTGTCGTAATCGTGAAAGCTGTCCACGATTTCATCGGCGAGGCGTACAAAGCCATAAACAGCGTAAATGCCCAACCGGATTGACGGTTTGAGTGCCAATATCCCCAGCGAAAAACTGGTGCTGTATTTCTGCGTCGTGCTTTTGCTAACTTCAAAAGACAATTCATCAAATAATTTTTTCATGATTGTTGATTTATGAATTTATTGACTTCTTTGGCTACAATTTTTCCGGAAATAATCGAAGGCGGCACGCCGGGACCGGGTACCGTAAGCTGACCAGTATAAAAAAGATTGCTGATCCTTTTATTACGGATCTTTGGCTTTAATACTGCTGTTTGAGATAAGGTATTCGCAAGACCGTAGGCATTGCCGCCATATGCATTGTAATCAGAAATAAAATCGCTGACACAATAACTTCTTTTGTATTCAATTTTGTTTGCCAAATCAGTAATTCCGGTTTGTTTTTCAATTCGTGCAAGCATTGCTGACAAATACTTTTCCCTGATGCATTCATCATCTTCAATACCAGTAGCAACGGGCATTAGAAGGAACAAATTTTCACCACCATCCGGCGCTACGCTGGCATCGGTTTTTGAAGGGCAACAGCAATAAAAAAGCGGATCTTCTGCCCATTGTTTTTTTCGGTAGATACTGTCAATATGCGCATCTAAATTGTATTCGAAAAACAGAGTATGATGGCTTAGATTCGGAATTTTTTCTTTTATTCCCAGATAATAAATAAGACAGGATGGTGCAAAAGTTTTGCTTTGCCAATATGCTTCATCATAATTTTTGAATGCTTTATCATCCAGCAAATTTTCTGAATGATGATAATCAGCAGAAGCAATCACCGCATCAAATTCATGGTATTCACCATTGATGATCAGAGAAGAAACATGGTTGTCTTTTACGTTGATTTGTTCAACCGCATGATCAAAATGAAAAAGTGCTCCCTGCTTTTCTGCCACGGTTTTCATTGCCAATACCAATTCATAAAAACCACCCATCGGATATTTTGTACCGAGCATATAACCGCCATAATTCATAAGGCTGTACAATGCAGGAATATTTTTTGGCGATCCACCCAGGAAGATTACAGGAAATTCCATCAGCGCTTTTAGTTTTGGATGCCTGAAATACCGGCTTACATAGCTTCGGAAGTTGGTCAGTAAATCAAGTTTTAAAGCACTTTTTGCAATTTTGAGTGAAACAAATTCCGCCCAATTGTAACAAGGTTTATTTACAAAATCGCGCATGCCCACTTCATATTTGAATTGTGCAGATTCCATAAATTGATCCAACTGTTTTCCGGCTCCGGGTTCTGTTTCTTCAAACAGATTTTTTAAGTCATTGTAATTTTCCGGGACTGCCATTTTACCATCAGAAAAAATGATGTCAAACTGTGGGTTTAAGGAAACCAGTTCAAAAAAATCAGAAGTTTTATAATTGAAATCTTCAAAAAATTGTTCAATAATATCCGGCATCCAATACCAGCTTGGACCCATGTCAAACACATACCCTTCATTCGTGGAAAATTGCCTGGCCCTACCACCGGGAAGATCGTGCTTTTCAAAAACATGCACTTCATGTCCATCTCTCGCAGCGTAAGCAGCGGCAGACATTCCTGAAAATCCGGAACCAATGATGGCTATTTTTTTTGAAAGCTTCATGCAGTAATGGTTTCGTAATCTTCAAATGTTTTTCCAAAGCCGCGAAAGTTTTTGAACGCATGAGCCATGCTGCTAACGGCAATGATAATCGCAGTAAGTAATGCGGCCAGGTAAATATCGTGGTGGTTCTCTTTGTTCGCAATCGCTACGGCAATCAGCGCCCAGGTTCCCACCAGCGCATATTCCCGCATATTTCGTTTCCACGTTATAAAGAGATACAACATGCCGGCAATGACAATCATGATAATCGCCCATGCACTTTCAGAAAAGCCAAATCCAGACCATTGAATTTTTGTAAGAAAAGCAGCGATGTCGGCAATCAACGCGACAGAAATCCATCCCGCATAAATGGTGTAAGGCCACCACACACAGGCAACGATTCGGAAAGGCGGATTGGTCAGTTCGGCCTTCGTATTGAGAATGATTTTAACCAGGGCGAGCAGCAGAATCAACATCAGCAACACAGAGATGCCAATATGATCATACAACCACGCGACTACCCAAAGACTGTTGGCAATGCAAGTAATAATGAACCAGATGCCGATTTCGGAAATGATGTGACTTTCTTTTTCCCTTTTTAAAATGATAAAAGAATAAATAATAAAGACCAGCAAAAAAAGATAAATCAAACCCCAGATGGAAAATGCATAAGGTGCAGGTGTAAACAGATTATGATACCGGTCAGACACCGTTTTCATGGTGTTGCCATTAAAGTAACCCGTGTTGGACAGGTAATTCATCACCAGAGTAATCGCCAGGAAGACGGCATTCAGGATTGCCAATGTTTTCTTTTTCATCTTTGTTCGATTTTTAGTTCTCATTCATTTCTCTCATCGAGTTTTCCAGCAATTCAGCAACATCATAGTTTTTATCATAAATATCCTTGTGAAAATTATCCAGCTTGTTCAGTATGGATATTAATTGCATTTTTTCAGTTTGTGTTAATTTCCCCGAAACGATGTCCGTAGCCTGTCGCACTTTAGCCATCACCTCATCCAAAGCCAGCAAGCCTTTTGGTGTTATAGAAATCAATTTGCTTCTTTTATCAGTTTCAGAATCTTTTTGAACAGCCCAACCCTTCGCAATCAACCGGTTGATGATTTGCATTCCCGCCGGTTTATCATGCACATTTTTTTTGATCAATTCCATTTTGGTAAGTGGCGGACTGAATTTGAGTACAATCAGGTAAATCACATCATCCTGGGATGAAAAGTCAGAGTCCACCAGCGCCGCGCGAAAATAATTTTTCGCATAACGGTTCATGTGTACCACCAATGTCGCCACGACACTTTCAGCACTGCGTCCCACTGATTTTCCTTCCCATTCCGGCTCTTCTGAAGATTTATTTTTAAAAGTGTGCACCATCCATTTTTTAAAGCCGTCTATATTACCGGGATATTGGGTGTTTTTTGAATTTTCCAATTCAAATTGTTCGATTAAATCAATAGCGTTTTTAATAATTTCGTGGTTCATTTCATTGCTAAATTAGTACAAATTAATACTATTATTTGTATTATTCAATAAAATACGATAAAATAAAAGAATAATTATAAACTATATTTTAGTTTACTGTTAAAATATTGTACTTAATCGCAAGTTGTGAAGTATGAAATGATACCAATGAGAAGAAAGACTTTCTTTCAATAAGCCACCCTGGAAAATTTTACATCAGGAGAAATCTATATAATCACGGGAGTAATTTTGATGTTTCGGGATGAGTTGGTATTACTGAAGAAATAGATAACTCATTTGCAATTACAAGCTTTTTGTAAATCTTCAATAGCTGAATAGAGTACGCCGGCGGAGCCGCGAAAATTGGCGGAACCTGCCGGCTTCCCATCAACTGTGTACCATTCAAAAAATCCCTTATTTTTTATTACCCTGTCAATCATCGGCCTGATTTCTTTGTAGGCTTCTTCTGCAAAACCATTTCTTGCAAGTTCTGTTATCATCCGTGCGCCAAACCAGGTCCAGTCGCCTCCATTTTGATACCCGTAAGGATACATTCCTTTATTTTTAAAAAATTCGGCAGGATAAGGCGGATAGACCGTTAATCCAATAGACATTGCACCGGAGGATTTAACATTCTGCAGCATTTGTTCGTTTACTGCCAGGATTTCTTTTTTACTCAACAATCCGGCTTCAATGCCGACTATGGTTCCCCCATGATAATTTATTTTATTTTCATCAAATCCTTGCCTACCGGCAGGCAGGGAAGCAGGGAACGGCGAACCATTCAAATAAATATGCGGGATGAATTTTTGATTCTTTTCATCCCAAAGATATTTTCTAATGTTTTTACGAATTTTTTCTCTTAACCGGATCCATTTATTTTGGCGGGGAAATAATTCAATATAATTGTTCAAAGCGATTACCAACATGGCATTATCATAAATATCAATGGCCAGGTGGCTACTTGAATCCAGTACCACTCCCCACGGGGTTTCAGGCTGCACATCGCCCCAATCCACTGTAGTAGCGCCATAGATAAGGCCATATTTTGTTGAAAAGCGCTTGTTCATTAAAAATTGAAGTGCATCTGCCATGCGGGATTCAACAGTTTTCCTATCAATAATTTCAGAAAGGAATTTGGTATCGCCGGTTGATTTTACATATTTATAAACAGCCTGTATCAGTGATGTTTCCTGGTCAGTTTCCACTGTGTTTTTATGGCCTGCAAAAGCCGGGGCATTCTTACTGTAAATATAGTCATAGCCTACACCGGCTTTTGCGATGGGAATATAACCATCAATAATATTTCCATCATCACCCTGCATTTGAAAAAATACCCGGAGCCTGTCTTTTATGGAATCACGGGGCATCACTTTGCACGAAAGCTCTATGAAAGTATTAAAATCTCTTATCCAGACTTCGCCATAGCCTGAGCCGGCGTTAAAACCGGTTCTCACCAGATCTTCTGCCATTTGTTTTACCTGGTTCAGGCTATGGTCTTTGCGTATCTGGCTAACAAGGGATGAAGATGGCTGAGCCTCTATTGGAGAATAAAAAAACAATAAGGCAAGAAAGACAAGCCCGCTTCTAAAATTGATAAACATTTTTAAATATTTGTTTTGGAATATCCTGAATTTCATGAAATATTTTTTTCGGTTTGGTTGAAAAATAAGCATTTTAGTTTTCTAAAAAAATTGCTGTTGAAGAAAAGATGGAATATCTTGCGAACTAATTATTGTCCAAATGTATGAACATATATTCAATCAAAAAATAACTTGTAAATTCCGGATACCGGGCATCTGTTTTTTTATATGAGAACTTTTTTCAAAATACCGGCTTCATTCATTCTTATCCTGATACTATCGAATGGGATAAAAGCGCAGGATATTTTAAGTTACGTACAACCTAATATCGGCACCGCGCATAGCCGCTGGTTCTTTTACACGCCTGCAGCTTTGCCTCATGGTATGGCTAAATTAGCACCATCCACAAATGGGCATTATGGAAACCATTCAGGCTGGGAAGCCGTAGGCTATGATGCGCGGCAAAATTCTATTGAAGGTTTTGTAAATTTTCATGAATGGCAAGTCGGCGGTATTTCCGTGATGCCGGCAACGGGTGCATTAAAAGTAAAGCCCGGTGAGCTTGATAAACCGGATGAAGGATATCGTTCAAGATTCAATCGTAAAAACGAAATAGCGGAACCCGGATACTATAAAGTATTGTTGGATGATTATAATATCACCGCTGAATTAACCGCTACAAAAAGAGTCAGTTTTGACAAATTCACTTTCCCCAAAAGTGATCAATCCAGAATTATTCTCGACATTGGAAATGTGCAGGGAGAAAGCGGCCCAGTGACGGATGCTTCTGTAAGAATGGTTAATGATACGCATTTCGAAGGTTTCGTAATTACTTATCCGAAGTATGTGCAGAAATATGACAGCGGCGGAAGAGTCTCCATGTATATTTGGGGGGAAGTTAGCCGTAAACCTTTGTCAACAGGGGCTTTTAATGATTCAGGTATTCAGCAAAATGCTACTTCTTCCAAAGGATTAGGAGCCGGCCTTTTTTTAGAATACCATACAAAAGATAAAGAGGTAATAGAATTAAAAATGGGACTCTCTTACACTTCAATTGAAAATGCAAAAAAAAATCTAAAGGCAGAAGCAGCCAATCTTACATTTGAGGAAGCACGTAAGAAAGCGCAAAATACATGGCGACATGAATTAAGCAAAATCTCTGTTGAAGGGAAAAATAATGATGATAAAATAAAATTTTATACGGGCCTTTTTCATGCATTGCTTGGCCGGGGAATTGCCAGCGATGTAAATGGTGATTACCCAAAACATGATGGTACTATCGGCCATTTGCCTCTTGGTAAAAACGGAAAAGTTGAATACGAATTTTATAATACGGACGCCATCTGGGGCGCCTTTTGGAATTTAACGCAGTTGTGGGCGTTGGCTTATCCGCAACATTATACAAGTTATGTACAAACACAATTGGAAATATACAAAGACCGGGGTTGGTTTGGCGATGGAATAGCCAACAGCAATTTTGCTTCCGGTGTGGGTACCAATTTTGTTGGCCTTGTGATTGCGGCAGCTTATAATTCAGGCATACGCAATTATGATATCCCACTGGCGTATGAAGCTGTTAAAAAAAATGAAATGGGGTACGAAGGCCGTCCGGTTGGCGCCGGAAAGGATGATCTTAAAGCCTTTCTCGATAAAAAATATTCGCCTCTATCAGAAACAACCGACAGCAACGGGTCTCAATTTTCGGCCTCCCACACTTTGGAATACAGTTTCAGCACTTTTGCCGCAGCGCAAATGGCAAAATCATTGGGGCATGAAAAAGACTATAAAAAACTTATTTCTTATTCTAACGGCTGGTCACTGATTTTTGACCCGAAGGAAAAATTAATTCATCCAAAAAATGCCGATGGAACTTTCATTGATAAGTTTGATCCTTACCAGCCCTGGCGGGGTTTCCAGGAAGGAAATGCGGTTCAATATACTTATTATGTTCCTCAAAATCCGGCTGCTTTAATCAGCAAGATCGGCAAAGCAGATTTCAACAAACGCTTAAATAAAATGTTTGAAACGTCAAAAAAAAATTCATTCGGAGGTGGTAAAGTAATTGACGCTTTTGCAGGAATAAAATCAGTTTACAATCATGGCAACCAGCCATGCCTTCATATCAGTTGGCTGTTTAATTTTTCCGGCAAACCCTGGCTTACCCAAAAATGGACAAGAGCTATTTGCAATGAATTTTATGGCACAGAACCTATTCACGGTTATGGCTATGGACAGGATGAAGACCAGGGACAGTTGGGCTCATGGTACGTAATGGCTGCGCTCGGTTTATTTGATGTGAAAGGATTTACGGACAGGAGACCGATTATTGAACTGGGAAGTCCACTTTTCAACCAGGCCT
>JBIQMJ010000012.1:0-26661 GCA_044463445.1 Segetibacter koreensis | reverse complement strand
GCCAGGCTTTGCGCCACATCCTTTGCATATTTGATCTTATTAGCCTGCAAGGTATCCAGGTCAATCGCCTTATTGATATAACCGATACCGGCTTCTTCCTGCCCGGGTATCTTTAATAAAATCTGGCCATAAGTTTTATAATCATTCGGGCCGATCTTATCCGGATTGACTACTGCAAAAAATTTATCGAATGAAGCTTTCGCTTTCAATGAATCTCCCATTTCATTATATGCATACCCTTTTAAACCATACAAATTAGGGTCAGATTTACCACCTGCTGAATCGATACAGGCATCGGCTTGTGTAATGGATTCCTGGTATTTTTTGGATACAAATAATAATTGAGCTTTCGCTAAACAGTTTCTGGAGTCGTTATCAGCGTTTGCAATATATTTATTTAAGTATTCAGCAGCTTTGTTCACATCCCTGTTGTAATAATAAGTGTAAAGCCAATAATATACCGGGGCATATGCAGGATCCTCCCTGATTGCATCCTGGTAATATCTCATATAGATGGATTCCTGTCCATAGCCCTGTGTTTCAAATATTCTTCCGATATAAAAACTTGCCATTGCATCTGCAGGATCAAGCGATAAAGCGGTCTGGAAATTGGAAGTCGCATTTCCACCATCGTGTAATTTCCAATATCCCAGGCCAATTTCATTGAAGATTTCAGCGTTTTTCTTATCTCTTTCCGCAGCCTGTTTCAGCTTTTCAATGCCATACATGATGTCTCCTCCTTTGGGTTCGATATTAGCCCGTCCGACTGCATATAAAATATCAGGAAGATTTCTCTTCTTTGTATTATTAATGGCTGCTTCAAATTTATTTCTTGCAGCATCTTTGTTTCCCTCCATTATATCGATCTGACCCATACCAATCATCATCAGGGCATCGTCCGGATTAGCCTGCAGGGTCTTCTGATACAAAGCTTTGGCAGCAGCGGTGTCCACATACGCCCGGTCTCCATCCAGGTAAGTTTGTCCTAACCAATAGGCTGCTTCGGTATTGTTAGCATCTTTTGCTAACAATTGCTTGAAAACTCCCTCAGCGCTTTCATATCTCTCCCGTTTTAAAAATTGTTTTCCTTCATTAATACTCTGAGCAAATAACATATTTGCCATGAAAATAAAAGATAAAACAAGTCCGATTTTTTTCATTTTTACAATTTTACTTTTTATTAATTACTGGTTTTGATTTTATAATTATTCATTAACGGCTTTGCGGATGGTCAAATCCATTTTGCCAGGTGCAAGATAGGCTCTGCTAAAGATCTTTTGTCCCCGGTCATGAGAAAGGAACGCTCCAAAGCCTGTACCTAACCCGCTGTAATTTTCTTTAAGAATATAATACAAGCCACGTACCATTGGGTATCTGTTTAAAATAATATTCGCCTGGTAAGGCTTTATGTACGATTGTTCAGGACATGAGCATTGAATAGAAACAATCCTCACTTTATCAAGAAAAGACAGTTGTGTACTGTCTTCAGGATTGCCAATCCAACTTACTCCCACAAATCCCAACACCCCGGTATGAGTGGATACATAATCAATCACTTCCTGGCTGCCGGTTTCTGCAAATACTTTTTTAGGATCCAAGGGTTTACCTCTCAAAATAGAATCGATGGCAAACCGGACGGTACTTGTTTCTTTTAGGCCATCAAAAACTGCCAAAATCTTATCTCCGGTGCTACCATCCAAAATTCCACGGATCTGGGCCATAGAAAACAAAGAATCCTTTGATTCACGGTTTTCAATCACTGCGATGGCATCATTAGCGACCTTGGTCCAGGTTGGAGAAAAACTTAGACTGTCTTTATAAAATTTTTCTTCCTCTGGGGTCAGGCCACGGGTAACAATGATCATCCTCGTACTGTCTTTCATCAAATCTCTAAAACACTCGGCCTCGGGCTTGTATTCTGCAATGATCTTTGCTTTTGGATTTAAAGCTTCAAAAACTTTGATCTGAGAATCGATAACAGGTTTAAAACTTTCATCCACACTTATGTGAATCGTTCCGCTGCCTGGCGTATCCAGGTCCGTTCTTACATTCTGGTGGCAACTTATAAAAAAGAGAGACCACCCCACAATAAGAAAAGAGTTGCCTATTGAACTTTTTATTTTTTCTTTAACCATCATCCCTTCAAATATTTTTTTTTGATTCCACGATATATTCTCCAACTTCCGTAGATGATAACCATTACTGCGAAGATCTTTGCCGGAACTCCCATTGTAAAATCATTATGAAAGTGGAATTGTTTTGCCAGTAAAATTATAATCCCAACTGCCACGTAAATAATACCCATTCCCAAATCTGTAATACTGCGCATCATTACATAACGCCTCGTTTTACTATCCGGAGTATCTTCAAATTCTTCAAGGCTCATATCATTTTTTTTTGACAAGCGGCAAGATAAAATAAAATAAAGAAATTCCCATACTTTACTGTATTACCGAAATTTTAAAATTTCAATACCATTATAAGATGCAGACTCTTTTTCAATGGATGCCATAAAATTGTTAATTATTCATTTGTTTCTAAAAGATGCGAAAAAAATATATTTCCATACTGCTTATCATTTTTAAAAGAATTACAGATGAGTAGTATCCTTCAATCCTCAAACAATAAACATTCCAATAAATTAATAATAGTTTTGCCGAAAAACTACTAAGGCAGAAGGAATATTATGAAACCATCTATACCACCCGGAACCCGTGATTTTGCAGCCAATACGCTGCAAAAAAGAAGATTCATTCTTGATACGATCAAAGCCGTTTTTGAAGTATATGGTTTCGAACCCCTGGAAACTCCTTCTTTTGAAAACCTGGAAACACTAATGGGAAAATATGGGGAGGAAGGTGATAAACTGATCTTTAAAATCCTGAATAATGGCCTTGATAATCCATCAAAAAGAGAAAGCGCCTTATTACATTTTGAACAAATTCTTTCAGGAAAAAATAACAAACAAATCACAGAGAGAGCGCTGCGTTATGATCTAACCATTCCTTTTGCGAGATACATGGCAATGAATTCAGGAAAACTTACCATCCCTTTCAAACGCTACCAGATACAACCCGTATGGCGTGCAGACAGACCACAAAAAGGTCGTTACCGGGAATTCATTCAATGTGATGCAGACATTGCCGGCACTTACTCTTTGATCAGCGATGTGGAACTTGCAGAAATTTATATTGATGTTTTTAAAAAATTAAAAATCCCCGTAGAGCTAAAGATCAATAACAGGAAAATTCTGTATGCTTTGGCCGAAGTAACTGATTCTGTCGAAAAATTGAATGATCTCACCATCGCCATTGACAAACTTGATAAAATAGGCATCGATAAAGTAAAAGAAGAACTTTCGGTAGCGGGCTTTTCAGAAAAAAATATTTCTTTAATTGAAAAATATGTGACCATCACAGGTACCAATTCTGAAAAAGCAGAAAAAATAAAAGCCATTGTTGACCAAACCCAATCCGGGAAAAAAGGAATAGAAGAATTAGAATTTATTCTCGGCTATCTCGATCACTCGGTAAGCGAAGACAGTAAACCCACAATTAAGATAGATTTTACTTTAGCCCGTGGACTTAATTATTACACCGGCACCATTTATGAAGTGAAGGCAAAAAATGTACAAATGGGAAGCATTGGTGGCGGAGGCAGGTATGATGACCTCACCGGTTTATTCGGCGTTCCGGATATGCCCGGAGTAGGCATCAGCTTTGGATTGGACCGGATTTATGATGTGATGGAAGAACTGAATCTTTTTCCTGAAAATATTTTCAAATCTACAGAAGTGTTGTTTTTTAATCTGGGAGAAAAAGAAAGCAGGCATGCCTATCAGATCATGCAGGAACTAAGGCATAATAATATTCGCTGTGAAATGTTTTATGAAAATTCAAAAATGGAGAAACAATTCAAATATGCCGTCAAAAAAAATATTAATTATGCAGTGATTATTGGTTCAAAAGAAATGCAGGAGGGAAGTTGTGTAGTAAAAAATCTTGAAAAAGGAGAACAGGAAACTATACCTCAAAATGAATTATTGAAATATCTTAATAAGTTATCACTGCTCTTTTGATAAAACTTTTTTAAAAAATACCTTTACTTTTAAGGTAGCACATTATTTAATTAAAAATATTTCCATGAAATCTTTTCTTAAACTCAGCTTTTTCAGCCTGTTAATTTTTTTCTTTTCCTCCTGTGGAAAGAAAAATGAAACTGGCAAAATGATTCCCTCCAACGCCATATTGGTTGCACAGGTTAATTTCAAATCATTGGGTACTAAATTATCCTGGAAAGAAATTCAACAAACCGCGATTTATAAGAAAGCCCTTTCTGATTCGTCAATGACGGATTGGAGTAAAAAACTTCTTGACAATCCATCGTCCAGCGGAATTGATTTTGAAAATGGACTCATCATTTTCACAGCAGTACATAATGGTAAAAAATACCTGGCAGCAGAAGGAAAAATCAAAAATGAAGATAATTTTATCCAATTTAATAAAAATTTTGCGGAGGGCGCTTCTCCAAAAGAGGGAGACATCAACCTGCTGAAACTGAAAGAAAATAATGTAGTGGGATGGAAGGCAGATCATTTTATTTACTTAATGAATCCTGAAAACAGCGCTTACCATATCAGTAAATGGAAAGGTGATGAAAATAGTAGCGACAATACACCTCCGGAAGATAGAAGTTCAGAATTCTCCACACTCTGCAAGAACTTATTTTCTTTAAAAACCGATAGTTCCCTCGCCAAGAATGAGAAGTTTGCTTCAGTTTTAAAGGAAACCGGCGATATTCATGTTTATCAAAATAACGGCGCTCTGATCAGCGGTTCCAATGATCTTGGAATGTTGGGAATGCTGAAACTGGACGCTTTCCTAACAGGCAATCTGATCACGTATACCATTAATTTTGAAAAAGGAAAAATTGAGGTTTCCCAGAAATTCTATGTCAGCAAGGAATTGACAGACATTATAAAGAAGAATACGGGGAATAAGATAAATATGGATATGGTAAAAAAGATCCCTTCAGATAATGTTATAGGATTACTCGCGGTTAATTTTAAACCACAGGGAATTACGGAAATGATCAAATTAACAGGCATGGACGGCATGATCAATTCTTATACACAGCCTATGGGCTTTAACCTGGACGATTTCTCCAATGCTACTAATGGAGATTGGTTAGCGGCTTTTACCGATTTAAATATCAGCAAAGATTCCAGTAAAATAAATCCGGAATTCCATTATCTTTTTTCTTCGGGAATTGGAGATAAAGCGAGCCTCAATAAATTGCTGGCAGCAGCTAAAAAAACAACAGATCAAATTGGGAAAGATTCATTATTGAATTTTGTAACAAATAACAAACTCCTGGCGATGAGCAATTCTTCATCATTTGCCAATGAATACCTGAATGGAAATTCCAATAAAAATCATGATTTTGATAAAGAACTTTCCGGCCACCCCGTTGCTTTTTATTTTGATATTCACCAATTGCTTTCTCAATTTTCTACCGTTGCAGAAAAAAAGCCAAACAGGAAAGAAATGATTGATCAAAGCCTGAATTTCTGGAACAATATAATTTCAACCGGCGGAGAATTTAATGATGATGGATTTATTTTCCATACCAATGTCAATTTAATGAACAAAGACACTAACAGTCTGAAACAACTCAACAATTATTTAAACCAGTTGTATATTATTCATGAGAAGGAAAAAGCAGATAACGTGAATATGGATCAGCGCCTGGATTCCCTGTTAGTTCCACCTCCGCTTGATACTGTAAAATAAATTCTATTTAAAAGAAGTATGATAAAGATACAACTGCGAAATGTCATTCCCGATTATATAGAAAAAGATAAATGGAAAGGTTCACAAATATGGGAAAATAGCATTACGATACATAAGGGCGAACATCTTCATATTGTAGCCCCCTCAGGCAGTGGCAAAACCTCTTTAATACATTTTATTTATGGATTAAGAAAGGATTATTCGGGCTCGGTTTTTTATGATGACACTGATATTAAAGAGCTTTCTATAGAAGGCTTTTCATCTTTCCGGCAAAATAAGATCAGTATAATTTTCCAGGATCTTCGTTTGTTTGAAAATCAAACCGTGCATGAAAATATTGAGATAAAAAGAATTTTAAATCCATTCCACCAGCCGGAAAAAATTAATGAAATGGCAAAGAGGCTGGGCATTGAAAATAAATTGAACCAGGAAATAAAAAAATGCAGCTACGGCGAGCAGCAACGCATCGCCATCATACGCGCTTTAATGCAGCCATTTGATTTTTTACTGCTCGATGAACCTTACAGTCACCTTGACGAAGGAAACAGGAAAAAAGCAATGGATCTTATTCATGAAGAATGTACCAAACGAAATGCATCTATGGTCTTTGCCGATCTAAAGCCATTGGATTTTTTTAAAGAAGAAAAAATATTTTATTTATAAAAAAATGAAAATTGACTTATTTGTTCGTTTACTGTTTCTAAACTCCTCTAAACTTTTCTAACCCATAAATGCCTTTCTCTTATAAAAATATTGAACCGCTGATCATCTCAGGCAAAAATCTTTTTTCAAAATGGCTTGGGTATTTAGGCTTGGGAATTGGTGTTTTTCTTCTTTTGATTTCGATACAAATGTTTGCGAATATCCAGCAATTGTTGCAGGAACAAAGCCCAAGAAAAAGTGGCGGCTACGATTTTATTTCTATTTCCAAAACCATTACCAATGCCAATATGGGAAAGGACAATAGTTTTACGGACGAGGATTTAGAAAATCTCAAAGCGCAACCAGATATCGAAGGAGCCGCCCCTTTGATTTCCAATAAATTCAGGGTACGCGCCACCGCCGGAGATATTATTCCTTTCAGCACTGATCTTTTTTTAGAAAGCATCAATAACAATTATATTGATACCGTACCTCCCAATTTTACATGGGAACCCGGACAATTAACTGTACCGATTATTTTTTCGTCCGATTTTTTAGAGATGTATAATGTGTTTGCGCCTGCCCAGGGTTTACCACAACTTTCTGCCAAAACCATTTCTTCAGTAGATGTTATTTTAGAATGTTCAGGCCCTTATGGAACACAAAATTTTAGAGGAAGCATTGTGGCGCTGAGTGATCGCATTAATTCCCTCCTCGTTCCAAAATCTTTTATGAACTGGAGCAACCAGCATTTCATGAAAGACACTACTGTTCATGCTTCCAGGGTATATATAAAAACGAAAGACGCGAACAATCCTAAATTAATTTCCTATCTTGATGAACATGGATATCACCTGAACAAAGACAAAGTAAAATTCAGCCGCGTCAAAGGTGTTCTGCAAAATATCGTAAGTGCTTTAGGTGTATTTGGTATTTTGGTAATCGTGCTTGCGCTAATATTATTTTCATTTTATCTGCAACTGATGATCGCAAAAAGTAAGGACAATTTGCGCCTGTTGCTCACCTTAGGATATTCACCAAAATGGCTGGCGAAGAGCGTAGCCAAAAGCTGGCTGCCTGTTTATTTATCCATAATTATTGCTGCATTAATCCTGACAGAAATTATCCATTTGTTATTCATGCAATTATCCTTTGTGCAATCCGCCAAACTTTCATACATATTGGATTGGAGAGTTGGGTCAACTGCCATTCTTTTATTTTCACTGACCATTTTTATTAATGTAAGATTAGTAAAAAAGGAATTAGAAAAAATTTTCTAACTGAACTATCCTCTTAATCTTCCAAAATTTGCCGGTCCCATTTTGCCAGGTCAGCGCCTGCACGATAAGTAGAGTTTAAAAAATCAAGTAATAATGTTCCAGGATTCACTGCTCGTTGCACTGCGGAATAAGGCAAAATGAATTCTCCGAGAGTGGTATGGTAATATGCTTCGGGAGGCTGAATCGTAGAAGTCTTGTAACCTTCGGGTTCGGGATATAAATAAGTATAAAATGCAGGCTCAGGCAACATGTCATTTCCTGTCCAAAATCCTGCGCTGCTTACTTCCCTGCAATAGGCTTCTATTGCCACCCAATCCGGCATTCCAGGTACGCCACCCGGATGTTTTGGAGCACGCCTTCCTGAAAAAAATGAAAGTGCCAAATCAAAACCACCCCAAAAAAAATGAAGAGGGCTGCATTTCCCCTTAAAGCTGCTTCTGAACTGCATAAAAACTTCCTGAATCTTTAGTAAGGCTGTATGAAAGGCAATAACCTGTTTATCATCATATGTTGCATGAATGGTATCTTCTTTAAATGCTATTGGATCAAAAAGTTCTACCGGCACAGGTTTTATTTTAATTTCAATTCCTAATTCATTAAGGTCCTCAAAAATTTTAGTATAAAAATCAGCCACAGATATTCCCTTCAAGTTAAAATTCTTAGACTCATTTTTGTCCGTTTTGATTTTTAGCTGATGTTCCATAAAATCGAAATCAACCTGGAAGCTCCCATTTTTATAAGGTATAACCTCGGTGGTAAGTCCTGTGGAAGTAATATGAAGTGTGATGTGCCATGAATGATTGATCCAGGGAAGAGATGCTAATTTTATCTTCCCTACTATTTGTGTGAACATATGCAAAGTATCAAAAGTAGCTTTCCCTTTTTGGTAGGAAAGCTCCGGCCATGTATTCTTCATAATTTTTAATTTATCCTGTTTCTTATTTCTATAAAAATTAGAAATAATTTTCTAATTCTGTTCCGGCTTATTTTTCCATATATCTCCGTATTCATCAGGATGCCTTTTGAATTGCATTAAAACATAAGGACAAAGAACGATCACTTTAAGTTTTTCTTGTCTAACATAATCAACCATTGCTTTTAATAATTGTTTGGCCAATCCTTTTCCTTCGGCCTCAGGTACCACTTCCGTATGATACACCGTAAGATCATTTCCTGAAATTTCAATTATCATTTCAGCCAACTGCACATTATTTTCATTAATAAAAAAATGGCCACGGCCATTTTCATTCAAATCCAGTTTTACATTCTCCATAACATTTTTTAATAGATATGACCCGGTATTGTATTTCGATTCCCGGGCAATTGAATAAAGTAATAATTAATCAACAGCAAATTCCATGCGGATTGTTATAGAACCTGTTTTATTTAAACTTGATGTATTGAATGCTCCACCGTAAGTGTAATCTTCATCCGTATTTTTTCCGGTGATCTGAAAAACACCCAGGTTGGCTTTGTTCAATTTGCCAAGGGAACTTCCGGCATTTTTAGCAATAATTTCGGCACGCTGTTTTCCATCGGCGCTCGCTTTAGCCAACAAATCCATTTTGATTTGAGTAAGCCTGGTATAATAAAACAGCGGAGACATTGAATTAAATTCAATTCCCTGCTGAATTAATTCTGTGGCTTCTCTTGAAATCGCATTGACTTTGTCCACATCAGGTGATTCAATTCTGACCGTCTGGGTAAGATTGTAACCGGAAAATTGCTGGCCAAGAGAACGGCCATTGGCATCCATGGGGTAATTAAATTCCTTGATAATATTTACAGAAGAAAAAACCATTTGGTCAGGCTGTACCCCTTTTCCGGAAAGATATTTTCTGACTACGTTTTCATCATCCTTCAATTGCGCATAGGCAGATTTAAGATCCATTGACTTCCTCGAATAGGTTCCTTTCCAAACAATTAAATCGCTCACAAAATCTTTTTCGGCAGAACCGGTAACAGTAATCGTTTCTTTGCTGGTGGACCTGTATTTATAAGCCTTACCAACGATAAAAAGCCCAATGATAAATGCTATCCCTATTATAGCTGCAGAAATAATTCGCATAAATAATTGTTTTGATAAAGATATTGTTTTAAAAATATTTTATCAAAGCTTTGTCAGTGAAAGAAGAAATAACTGATTTATTTATTTTGGAAAGAAAGAGTAAGAAAAAAACGAAGAGCAAATTATTTTACTTTTTTAAACATCATGATGTAGCCACAGATGTTATCATTTTTCTTTTTATTTAGCTGCACTGGCTTTATTATATGGTACTCGGTGAATTTGGGTATGTAGGAGAAACTGATAATATTACTTTCCATTCCATCGCCATAATGTTTTTGGTAAACGACCTGTTTTTCATTGTAATCATACATTCTTACTTCGAACAATTTTGAAGAAAGGTCGCCGATGAAAGCGAAATGATACCAGGTGCCTTGTGTAAGTGGCACAATCACTGGCATTTCATAACCACTTTCCATTGTCATGCTTGCTTCACGCACCAAAACAAAACCTTGCGAAGCCATTTCTTTCTTAATACTATCTGATTGTGCTTTTAAAGCAGCATTGAAACAGGATGACTGTTTGATAACTTCCTGAGCTTTTGCCAAAGGGCTAAATGCAAGTAGCAACGCCAAAATCAGGAAAGGCTTTTTCAAAGGTTTTTTAATTTGGTTAGGGTTTTTGGATAAAATTTTCTTGTATCCCGATTCATATGGTTTCCGGAAACAACGGATTTAATTTATTCAACAAATCCGTTCAAAAATACCATTCTAAAAACGAACGTTATCTTAAAATATTGCATTTATAATGACAGCCAAGGTTCACTGTTATAAACGATATTTATTCTTTCGGGGTTGGCTCAATATTGCATTTTTCTTAAAGTGGGAGATTTAAACCATGTATAAATCACCACAAGCAAGGTCATGCTTCCTCCGAAAACCACGGCAGGAACGGTTCCCAGGAGCTTAGCGGTAACTCCGCTTTCAAACTGCCCCAATTCATTGCTGGAATTGACGAACATTGAGTTGACGCTCATTACGCGGCCACGCATATAATCCGGAGTTTTTAATTGGGTAATAGTTCCCCTTACCACCACACTGATGCCATCCAACATTCCGGAGATCATTAATGCAAGGAAAGAAAGTAAAAATATTTTTGAGATTCCAAATACGATAATGCAAAGCCCAAATCCGCCTACTGCCAAAATAAATTTTTTACCCTGGTTTTTTCTTGCTGGGAAAATGGTAAGAATGATTACTATCAGGATAGAACCCATATCGGCAGCTCCATTTAAAATTCCAAATCCTTCGGAGCCAACTTTTAAAATATCTCTTGCATAAATAGGAATCAAAGCCACAGCGCCGCCAAATAAAACCGCAAAAAGATCTAATGATAAGGATGAAAAAAGTTCTTTGGTTTTATAGACAAATCTTACGCCTTCTTTCACGCTGTTCCATGTGCTCACCACTCCTTTTACTACTGAAGCAGGTTTAGATTTCAGCTTAAACAAAAAGAAAAAAGAAAGAGCAATCATGCAACAGATTGAAATCAAAGTATTAGTGATCCCTACAATTGCAATTAAAAATCCTCCTGTAGCATGGCCGGTAACTGATGCTGAAAGCCAGGTTCCCTGGCTCCAGGTGGTGGCATTTTGCAAATCGTTTCTCGGGACAATGTAGGCAATCACGGCGCTAAAGACCGGGCCGGTGAAGGCGCGAAAAATTCCCGTGCAAAAAATAACAGCATAGATTGAGACAGCGATAGCATGTTTGTTCAAATGAGCTAAAGAAAAATGGGAGGAAATAAAGGCGAGACAGGCCGCTGCAAAAAAATAAAGGATCACACCTTTCAAAAGTAATTTTCTTTTTTCGCTCTGGTCAATAATATGGCCCGCATACAAGGCCAACGACAGTGCAGGAATAACTTCTGATAAGCCGACCAAACCAATGGCGAAAGGATCATTGGTAAGCAGATAGATCCACCAGCCTATAACAGTGGACATCATTCTCAAACCCATGATGAAAGCAAAACGGCCAATCAATAAATTACGGTATTCAATGACTTTTACAGAGGCAAACGGGTCAGATTTCAGTTGCATTCAGATTTATAAATTAAGGCAAGGTTAAAAAGTTCTGGCCATTCTCATATTCTTTATCGAGCGCTTCCAGTACTGTTTGAAAATGCTTTTCATTTCCCAAAAAATCAGCGTGAGACACATCAATAAACAATGTTTTTATTGGGTGCTGGCGAATGTATTCCGTATAAGTTTCCTGCAACGAAAAAAGATAATCTGAACTGATCGATTGCTCATAAGAACGGTTTCGTTTTTTTATATTTTCTTTCAATTTTGAAATGGGCGCATGAAGATAAATAAGCAAATCCGGCTGTACCAACTGAGGGTTTATGATGTCAAATAATTTTTGATACAACAAAAATTCCTGTTCGGGCAAATTTACCCTGGCAAACAAAAGGCATTTTGTAAAAAGGTAATCCGAAATAGTAATATGGTGAAACAAATCTTTGGTCTGCAACAGTTCTTTCAATTGCTTATACCTTTCAGCCATAAAAAAAAGTTCGAGTGGAAATGCATACTGCTGCTTGTTTTCGTAAAATTTGGGCAGAAAGGGATTTTCAGCAAACTCTTCAAGGATCAGGCGCGAATTCAAATGCTTGCTGAGCAGATGAGCCAGGGTAGTTTTTCCTGCGCCGATATTGCCTTCAATGGTGATGAAATTATATTTCATTCTTTAATTTAAAATACAGAAATCTTTTTCCAAAAATAACAACTGAAACCTGAATTAAAGGAATGAATTTGAAACGAACCGGAACATTACTAAAAACCTTACTTGCTTTAATGCAGGATCATAATGTTAAGAAAACAACTGGCAAAAATGTCTTTTAGTCTTATTTACTAATTTTGCAAAATGCAAATAGAGATACTAAAATCAAAAGTTCATAGAGCCGTAATTACTGAAGCTAATTTGAATTATGTAGGAAGCCTGACACTGGATGAAGACCTGATGGACGCGGCAAATATGATTGAAAACGAAAAGATCACCGTGGTGAATGCCAATAACGGCGAGCGTCTTGAGACTTATCTCATCAGAGGTAAAAGAGGCAGTGGCGTTGTTTGCTTAAACGGCCCCGCTGCGCGAAAAGGAAGCGAAGGCGATGTGGTGATCATAATTTCCTACGCTCAAATGGATTTTGAAGAAGCCAAAAAATTCAAGCCGGCAATCGTCTTTCCTAAAGAAGGGAATAAATTATAACTCTCTTTAATTTTTTTTCACAATGAAATTATTTTTCTTAAAAAGATAAAATAAAAAGTAGGTGTTTTTATTGGCCCACTGCAAACACTTTTATAAAACGCAGCAAATGAATTTCACAGGAAGTTCTTTAAAATTCAATTTATAAATTCAATTAATAAAATAGCACTCATTCCTATGGCGCCTCCTACAATTCCGAACACCGCATCTAAAATTTCGTAATGTCCCTTTTTAGTAATTAATGAAAAAAGTTCAAAGCCATAAGACAAAGCCACTATCAAAATGAAAGTGATCGTAATTCCCCACCCATAATTTGCTGAAAATAAATACAATGTAAATATGCGTAAGACAGCGCCCATCAGCATTCCAACCCAGAAATGTTTTTTCTTATCAGGCTCAATTTTGATCATTGAACAACTTTAAAATTTAAATGTGTTTCGTAAAGATCATAAATTGCATAATAATCCACAGATAAAAATTCAGAAATGAAAATTGCAACTTACAATGTGAATGGCATCAATGGAAGATTGCCTGTATTACTTCGCTGGCTTAAGGAATCATCTCCTGATGTTGCATGCCTCCAGGAATTGAAAGCGCCACAGGAAAAATTTCCGGAAGAAGCCATTAAAGATGCTGGCTATAATGCTATTTGGCATGGACAAAAAAGCTGGAACGGAGTAGCCATATTAGCAAAAAATGTTCAGCCTGAGGAAGTCTGCAGGGCTTTACCTGGTGATGATGAAGACACTCATAGCCGCTACATTGAAGCGATAATTGATGGCATCACCATTGGCTGCCTTTACCTTCCAAACGGGAATCCTACACCAGGGCCTAAGTTTGATTATAAATTGAAATGGTTTGACAGGCTTATCAAACATGCTTCTGGCCTGCTTTCTACAGACAAGCCTGTTATTCTGACCGGAGATTATAATGTGATTCCTACAGAAGCAGATGTATATAAACCAGAGCGCTGGGTAAAAGATGCACTTTTTCTACCGGAAGTAAGGGCTGCTTTTAAAAACCTTGTATCACAGGGCTGGACAGACGCAATCAGGGAACTGTATCCGGAAGAAACGATTTATACTTTTTGGGATTATTTCAGAAATAATTTTGGAAGAAACGCAGGCATGAGGATTGATCATTTTTTATTAAGTCCACAGCTTCAGGGCCAACTTGTTGCTGCGGGCGTAGATCGCGAAGTGCGGGGATGGGAAAAATCCAGTGACCATGCCCCGGTTTGGATTAAATTGTCTGGAAAATAAGCTAAGTCTTTTAAGACAGATTTAAATTTTAATTGCAGTATTTACTCCACAGAAAAATATCTCTATGTAAATTTTTCAACAAAAATTCCTTACGAAATTCTTTCTACTTTAATCATATTTTTTACAAACAATTTTTATTTTATCCGTTCCATACCTGTTTATCAACCCATAGAAGGCCGGTTATTATATGATTTTCAATCACAAGATTTTTGTCCGCTGCTACTTATTTAAAGGCATACTTGTTGTGTTTATTTTCATAATTATTTAATCTTAAAAACACATTATGAAAGACGACAATAATAGAAGAGTGGCTATTCTTACTGAGAATGGTTTTGAAGAAATAGAACTTACCAGCCCCAAAAAAGCGATGGAAAATGCAGGCTTTACAGTGGATATTATTTCATCGCAAACCGGACATGTGAAAGCCTGGGATCATGATCATTGGTCTATTACTCTTCCCGTAGATGTGAATTTATCAGATGCCAATCCGGATGATTACGATGCATTAATGATTCCGGGAGGAGTGATCAATCCCGATAAAATGCGTGTACAAAAAGAGTACGTAAATTTTGCAAAAAGCTTTTTGCAATCCGGAAAGCCGGTAGCAGCTATTTGTCACGGTCCTCAATTATTAATTGAAACCGGCTTGCTGGAAGGAAAAAAAATGACTTCCTACCCTTCCATCAGTACGGATATCAAAAATGCAGGAGCGCAATGGTTGGATAAAGAAGTAGTGGTTGACCAAGGGCTTGTAACCAGTCGCAGTCCGAAAGATCTGGATGCTTTTAATAAAAAAATGATTGAAGAAATAAAAGAGGGTATCCACCAGAAAGTATAAAATTTAATATTTCCTTTTTAAAAAATATCCTTTTTGTTAATGGCAAAAAGGATATTTTTTTAGAAATAAAATCTCCAATATTTGTTCGTTTACTATCTCAGCCTGAATGATAATTTCTGATGAATAATAAGAAATACCATGAAGTAAAATTATTTTCTTAAATTTATGTTAATTTAAAAACTATTGTTATGAAATATTTAAAAATTTGTTTTATAACCATGGTAATTGGTTGTAATTCTAACTCTAAAAAAGCCCCGGAAATGCCAGGCGCTTACCTTATGGTGTCTCAGACTGTGAATAATGGAACCACCAATACAAAATTCACATCGGTCAAGCAGTTAAAAATATATACAGATAAATTTATGATGTATTCGCAAGTGTTGGCTTCCGATTCTACCGCTTCATTTGGGGTGGGGTCCTACACTGCTGATACTGGGGGCGTTACAGAAAATATTGTTTATTCTTCCTACGGCAATTCTTTTAATGACACTGCCCGGACCAACAGATTGTTGATCACAAAAACTGCGGATGGGTATAACCAGGTAATTCATGATATATTGATAAATAATGAAAATTCAGAACTAACAGAAGTTTATCAAACTGTAGGGAAAAAACAAGACACCCCTTTGGACGGTGTCTGGAAACAAACAAAATCCTATGAGCTAAGAGGAACTGATACTTCGTGGTACAACCGGACAGAGTATAAAGCATTTAAGAATGGCTATTTTATGTTTGGACTTACAGACAAAGATTCAACAGGAAAAATCACAACGGTCATAGGCTTTGGCACATTTTCAATGGAAGGTGATAACCAGATGAAGGAAACAGACCTAAATTCGTCTTATGCCATTATCGCGGGACAATCTTTTATGATTGACATCAAAATGGATGGGAACGATAGTTATATGCAATCAATTACTCATCCTGATTCAACAAAAACGGTAGAATTTTATGAAAGAATGAAAGAGAATCAATAAATTTTAATCATTCTTTTTCCCTTTTCCCTTTTCCCTCCCAAATAAAACACGCAGTTCATCTTTGTCGTTTTCAAGAACCTCTTTTTGTTTACCGGATAAATTTCAACGAAAACCTTAGCCTACCTTCGTGCAAAAAAAGATAATGATCAAAATGGGGGAATATAATTTTCTGAAAGTGATAAAAGAAAAACCGATGGGTGTTTTTTTAGACGATGGTGCAGAAGGAATTTTATTGCCAAAGCGGTATGTTCCCGGGGGAACAAAAACCGGTGATGAATTAAAGGTGTTCTTATATTACGATAGTGAAGACAGGCCTATTGCTACCACTCAATCTCCTTATGGCGTATTGGGTGATATTGTAAAGCTAAAAGTGGTGGATATAACTCCCCAGGGTGCATTCCTGGATTGGGGATTGATGAAAGATCTTTTTATCCCTAAATCAAAAATGAAAACCTACATGGTTCGAAATGGAGAGTACCTGGTAAAGATTGTGATGGATGAAAAAACAGGAAGACTCTCAGCTACAGAAAAATTAGAGCCTTATTTATCCAATGAAAACCTGACAATAAAAGAAAAGGAAATCGTTGATCTTACTGTGTACAGAAAAACAGATATTGGTTATGAAGTGATCATCAATAATATGCACAAAGGAATTTTACATAACAATGAGATTTACAGAAACATTACCATTGGCGACAAATTCAAAGGTTTCATAAAAAACATTTTGCCTGAAAATAAAATTGACGTTGCAGCAGGAAAGCCAGGCTACAGCCGTGTGGAAGACGAAGCCGAAAAAATCTTACGATTATTAAATGAGAACAATGGCTACCTTCCTTTTCATGATAAGTCTTCGCCTGAAGATATCTATTCATTTTTTGGAATGAGTAAAAAAACTTTCAAGATGACAACAGGCAATTTGTATAAACAACATAAAATTTCTTTTACCAAAACAGGGATTCAATTGACCAAAGAATAATTTTTACCAATTATTTTGTTGATCTCTGTTAGTCCGCTCGGGCACCTTGGCAGGATGAATTTTCCAATCCGGATCGTATTTCACAAATAAAGCCAACCATATTGTTCGTGACAATCTCATAAGCCATGGCTGTATCGCCAATATGAAAACAGAATTAATAACCAGCCAATAGAATATACGGTTATCATCATAGGAAATTCCAATTAACACCCACCAGGCAATAAAAGTAGCAACACTTATAGCAACTGCAATTCCATAACTAACATATCCACTACCATAATAAAATCCTACTTCCAGATCAAAGTATTGCCCGCAAACTTCACATCTTTCATGCATTTTCATAAATCCTTTGGAATAAGCATTCTTATTAATGAACATATCGCCAATTCTGCAACGCGGGCATTTGCTTTGTAATAAATTTAAAATTCCAGGCTTTTCAGTATCAGGATGTTTACTCATTTCTAATTTATTTTCTTCCTGCAAAATTAAGATTTTACAAAGAGTCTCTGAGTAGGAAAGAGTAAATGATTGCCTGAAATAAATTAGGAATTGTTAGTTTTAACGATCTCATGCCTGTTTTTTAATCCGACCTTATGACCATAAGCAGCGAAGTACAGGATAAAAAGATAGCAGGGAACCATAATCCAAAATGCTTCCTGGTATCCGAAGCGCTCACCGATCATTGCCCATAATTTTGGTAAAACAGCTCCTCCTGCAATTCCGACTACTAACAAAGCTGAGCCGGTTTTGGTAAATCTTCCCAATCCGTGAATGGTCAAAGGCCAGATGGCAGGCCACACCAAAGCATTGGCCAATCCCAGTAAAGCAATAAATAATATAGAATTATATCCTGAGGTAAAAATCGCAAGAAGGGTAAAAATTACACCAAGGATTGCTGACGCTTTTAGAGCAGTGGTTTGGGAAATATATTTTGGAATCATCACAATTCCTATCAAATATCCAATCAGCATTCCGATCATCGTATAAGTGGTGAAATGTTTGGCAATATCGAGGCTTATGCCAATTGCTTTTCCATAAACCTGGATGATATCTCCTGCCATTACTTCCACTCCAACATATAAAAACAAAGCGACAAAACCAATCCATAAATAGGGAAAACTAAAAATCGTTTGTCCATCACCGTTATGTACATCTTTTTCTTCTTCACCTTCTGCTTTCACTTCAGGCAAACTGGAAAAATAAATAAATATGGCAAGGGCAATTAATACAGCAGCAATGATAACGTAGGGCACAATCACTCTTGAAGCCAAAGCATCTAACTGTATTGCCTTTTCTGCCGGATTGAGAGTCTTTAATTTTTCTACAAAAGCATCAGAATCCTTCAGTAAAAAAGCACCCATAACCAATGGCGCTAGTGCACCGGCACCTTTGTTACAAATTCCCATTACGCTGATTCTTTTTGCCGCGCTCTCTAAAGGGCCAAGAATCGTAATGTATGGATTAGATGCAGTTTGCAACAATGCCAAACCGGTTCCAATTACAAATAAACCCGTCAGAAATATTCCATAGGTACGGGACTCAGCAGCCGGAATAAAAATCAATGCACCTATTGCCATGCAAATCAATCCCCACATCATTCCATTTTTAAATCCTGTTTTTTTCAACACCCATGAAGAAGGAAAAGCCATAACTGCATAGGAAATATAAAATGCAAAAGTTACCAACACCGCCTGTGAAGTTTCTAATTGACAGGCAATTTGCAAATAAGGAATCAACGTGCTGTTGAGCCACGTTACGAATCCGAAAATAAAAAAAAGGATACCAATAATTACAATTTGTGAAGTGTAGTTTGGCTTGCCGGAAAGGTTCTGGTTCATAATAAAATTTTGAAAATAGGAATAATGAAATAAAAGGATTAAGAGTATTTAAAAGAGGAAAATAATTTTTTTGAAGGAAACTTTTATGATCAATCGTTTGCGTAATTTTATGAATGACTAAAAGCAGCCGGATTTTTCAAATTCTAAATCATTATTCCCGATGGCGGCAACTATAAAATAACACTTCAATTGATTGGAGCTGAAAGAAAGATTGTAATAAAAAATTAAGAGTTGAAATTTTAAAAATTTGCCTGTTAAAAATACCCGCAACCGACTCTTACAAACTCACCATTTTATATTTCACATAATTTTTATCATTCACAGTTTCTGTGTAGGCTACAAACGCCGTGTTTTCATTTACACTTTTTATTACCGGAAATGTCGCATTTCCTTTGTCAGAAGTAATGTATTGTTTTACCGGATGATTCCCTTTTGCATTTCGTATTTCCAAACCAATTCTTGAGCAGGAATTATCTCCCTTAAAAAAAGTTTCATTCCATGCGATGGCAATATTGTTATCGTTCAAACTAGTGATCTGGCAATGCTTTGAAGCCGTGCCACTCACTTTCTCCCGCCTGGAAAACGTTTTCCCTTCATTGTTTGAATTGCAATAATAAATGCCTCCATTAATTCCTCCTGTAAACCAGGTAAATTGAATTGCGTTTTTATTTTCTGTCATTGCAGGGCCAGTATGTGGACAACCATTGATCACCCAATTGTCTTTGCTGATTCTTTCAGGAGTGGAAAATGTTTTTCCATTATTGTCAGAAATCGTGTGAACCATATCACGAATGCTGTCATTAATAATGGCGCGATAAACAATGTGAATATTTTTTTTGCTATCCACATATAAATCCGTCCGGCAACACGGGCAACACGGCTCGGTAACCAGCTTCTCATTCTGGAACCCGGAATTGCCAACAGTTTCAGCAAAATATAAAGCCGAGCCTTCTTCAGTTGTTTTCTTTCTGTTGTCGAGCCAGCAAATGGCAACATTACCGTCTCCGGTCAAGGCCAGATCAAAATAACGCTGATCATATCCGGCGGTATCGGCCACTAATTTTTTGGGGGTTGTCCATGAAGATCCATTATCAAAAGATTGAGCATAATAGACAACATCCGAATAAGGGTTTTTAGGATTTGCATTGGCGGAAGCCCACGCGGCAATGATTTCTCCATTGGGTTTGAAAATTATTTTTGGCATGTTTTCTCCATGTGGATGAATGTTTTCACTGCCCGGAATTTGAATGGTTCTGTCAAAAGTTTTTCCTTCATCTTTTGAAACCGCATAACAAAAAACAGAAGTGGACGAATCTATCTTTTTGATCCAACTTAAAACAATATGACCTTTATTATCTTTTGTGATGTAGGGGCATGAACCTTCTGAAGTATCAATCTGCACTGCATTTGAAGCGATGATAGTCACTTTCTTATCTGTGCTGAAACAAGATTGAAAAATGATTGCTGAACTGATAATGATAAAAAAGAAAATCTTTTTCATAAGTAATATTTTTAAAAAATAAAGAAACTGTTTACCATATTCTTCATTTTATTTTTGATTAAAATGATAAGCAACACCTACATTGACAGTGCTTAGTTGACCCGGCCTGTAAGAGGTTCCGTAAGCGCTTTTCTCTACAGTGACGGCATAATTTTTATTGGTGAAATTGATCCAGTTCACCCACGTTTCAAAATGTTTTAAAGCGTAGCCCATTCTTGCATTAAAAACAGTGAAGCCATTGTATCTGGAAGTGTTTTGCGGATCAGTGAAATAAGAACCGAGACTTTGTGTTTCTATTGAAATTCTTAATCCGTTCAAATAATTTGGCTTGTAAGTTATTTCGCCATTCAAAATGTAGGAAGGCGATTGCGCCATTTCATTTCCTGAAAAATTTTTCCCCTGCTGGATGTAGTCTACATATTCATGCTTTGCCACGGTTCCGCCAAGACGAAAAGTGAGATCTTTTTGAAGCGCGTATTTCACGTTCATTTCAACTCCTTTGTGACTGGTAGCCCCCGCATTTTGATTTTCATAACTTCCATCTGAAAGTCTTGTGCTTACAATTTCATCCTTACCATTTAACTGATACAATGAAATTTCTGCAGACCCCTTGTTGTCAGCAAACCCAAGCCAGCCGCCAACTTCATAGTTTGTATAAGAAGAAGGTTTTAAGGTCGGCACCTGAACTCCTCGGTACAAATCATTGATATTGGGCGGCGCAAATCCCACACTGTAATTCACATAAAAACCTTTGTTGTTTTCAAGGTCATAAGTGAGGCCAAGTTTTGGTGAGAAATGATCAAAATGATTAATGGCATCAGGCGCACCTGTGTAAGCACCGGGTTTTAAATGATTGTCAAAATTATAATCCAACCGATCGTAACGGGCCGCCAGCACAAATCTTAATTTCGAAAAAGGATTGTATTCGATCTGTGTATGAGCGGCTGTATTTAATAAATCCACATTGTAATTGGTAAGAATGCTGTCGGTAGATTGATATTGATCGTAAACGCCCGCAGTAGTTTTATGAATGTTGATCCATTGTGCCAGATAAGTTGCAGGACTGTAATCCACGCTGATTCCTGTTGTCCATTTCATATGGAGTGAATTTATTTTCCTGATATGCTGAATGATTGATCCATAACTTTTAAAGGCATCATCATTAATCTGGCCGGTTGCTTTTGACGGATTATTTCGTAAGTCTGAAATAGAATAAAATGGGTTTTGCCCGACAGAAGTATTGCGATAAAAAACAGTAAAGTTGGTGCTGTTATTTTCATTCCATTTTTTAGAAAGAGTGCTTCTGACCCGTAATGCATCTGCTTTTCGATAAGTGAAGCGATAAAAACTGTTATAGTTTTCATCATAAAAATGTGCGCTGTCCAATCCACCTTTCTGGTCTGTTTTGTAATTGATATAATCAGCGACTGTTACCAATTTCGTTTTGTCATTGAAGGCATAATCCGCTCTGAAAGTAAGTGCAGTTTTATTAAAATTATTATGCTCAACCACCGGTTGATTTTGATCTGCATAATATCCTCCCATATACCATCCTAACTTTTTATTGGTGTTGCTTACATTAAAATCGATTCGTTTGTAACCGCGTGTTCCGCCTTCTATCTGTACTTTTCCTGTCAGGTAAGGAGAAGGAGATTGCGTAATAAAATTCAGCGCTCCACCAACGGCTTCGCTTCCATAGAGAGAAGAAGCCGGGCCTTTGATCACTTCAATTCTTTGCAAAGAAGCCTGATTGATTTCGATCAAAGCATTGTGATTGAAATCACCAACTGTTCTTATCGGAATTCCATCTTCGAGATAAAGAAATAAATTATTGTAACCCAATGGTTGACGCACAGACATGCTGTGTTGTTCATTACCCAGATCAATCATGAAAACTCCCGGAACTTTATTTACCAACTGATCAATTCTTGTGGCTTTGGTATCATTGATCTGTGTTTTGGAAATCACATCAATTGCTACCGGAACCTCTGTTCTCTTTTGAATTTCCCTGTTTGCGGAAATAATTATTTCATTGAGATTTGAAAAAGATTGCGAAAGAGAAATTAGTATTTTTTGTTGGTTCACTGCATTTTTAACCGTATAATATCCGATAGAGGAAACCTCAATGGTGTCTGTTTTTTCAGGCAAAGAAAAATTTCCATTTTGATCAGAAATCCTGTTGATATTGTTTTTTAAATCTGTTATCGTTGCTCCCTGTAAACCCTGATGGGTAGCAGCATCTATCACTTTCCCCGTTATTGTTTTCTGGGAAAATGCGATGCTCATTTCCATCAAAAGAAATACAGTGAAGCCAATGCGCTTCGTCATCTGTAGAAATTTGAAATTAGAAATACTTCATCCTTTTAAGGATAAATCCATGCATAATTTTTTTTAAGAAAATTATGCAGTAGGTGGATGAAATATGAAGCGGGGGAAAGATGAAAGAGTATTTTCATCTTCAATAAAATAATGATGTTGTAATACGGTATAAGTATTTTTCAATAAAAATACTTTGGGGACAAAAAATGGTTGAACGTCAAATTTTTCTGTTCTTGAAACCGGTGTTTGTTCCTGTTGCTGTTGTTTTAATTTTTTGGAGAGATAACATTTTCCATTGCAATGCATCATGGGTTTATCTTTGTTGACGCATAAATTTTTTGCAATGAAAGAGCGGTTCATATAAAAATCTGCCTGGATAATAAACGTGCTGAAGGTTTGAACAAAAATTGCGAATGTTAAAAATATGGTGGTAAAAATTTTCATTTGATTTCTTATCCGCCTGATTCAATTTGAGAGAACAAAGGTAAGCGCAAAAAAATTAAGATTTTTTTGAAAGAATATGATCGTTATCAGTTACCCGAATGATTTAAAAAGGCAACGAACACATCTTCAACAAAAAACTTATTAAATAATTAGAGTGGGTGATTCAATAAAAGGTTACAGTATCAGGCAGGCTCGTAAATTTTTCTCACCAGTTGTAATGCAAAATCCAGTTGCTCTTTTTCTGAAAGATTGGTGTTGTCCAATTCGGTCGCATCGACCGCTTTTCTCAGTGGACTTATTTCACGGTTAGAATCGATGTAATCCCGCATGGCAATATTCGATTTAATTTCATCCAATGTGATGTTGGGATTCTTGTCAAACATTTCCGTATATCTTCTTTCTACCCTTACTGCTTCGTCGGCCTTCATAAATATTTTTACTTCCGCATCAGGAAAAACAACGGTACCAATGTCACGGCCATCCATTACTATGCCTTTATGAATTCCCATTTTTTGCTGCTCTGCTACGGCAAAGTTTCTTACCTCTTTCAATGCAGCTACATCGCTCACTTTTTCGGCCACCACTATGTCGCGGATTATATATTCTACATTTTCACCATTCAAATAAATCTCTGAATTCCCGGATAGTGCATTTGGAATAAATTCAAGAGAGATATTTTTTAAAGCATCCCTGATTTCTTTTTCGTTTGTCCAGTCAATATGATTGCGCAAAAAATACAAGGTGATTGCCCTGTACATAGCGCCGCTGTCGATATAAGTATAATTTAATTTTTTCGCCAGTTGCTTAGCCAGCGTGCTTTTACCACAGGAAGAAAACCCATCTATTGTTATAATAATTTTCGGAAACATTATTGCAAAAATCGAATAAAAAAAGTAATAAAAAAAAGCAAAAAATACCATCTAAACGATGGTATTTTTTATCTATATTTTAAATCTTAAACTTCAGATTTTTTTTTGGGAGCAGGAGTTTCTTTGACCTGGAAAACAATCTTTCCATTTTCTTTATCAAGGGAAGCTACCAAAACATCTCCTGACTTCACATGCATATTCAGTATTTCTTCTGCTAACGGATCTTCGAGGTATTTCTGGATGGCCCTGTGCAATGGGCGCGCTCCAAATTGTGAATCATATCCTTTCTCTGAAATAAATTTCTTAGCTTCTTCTGCCAATTCTAATTTCAAACCCAGGTTAGTCAATCTCTTTGTAACTCCCTTCATCAGTATATCAATGATCTCGAAGATATTTTCTTCAGTAAGAGAATTGAAAATCACTACGTCATCAATTCTGTTGAGAAATTCAGGGCTGAAGGTACGCTTCAAAGCTTTTTCTATAACAGCTTTGCTGTTTTCTTCTGCATTTTGAATTCTTGAAGCGGTGGTAAATCCTACACCAGCTCCAAAGTCTTTTAATTGCCGCGCGCCAATATTGGAAGTCATAATGATCATAGTGTTCTTAAAATCAACCTTTCTTCCAAGTCCATCCGTAAGCACTCCATCATCCAACACCTGCAACAGAATATTATAAATATCAGGATGGGCTTTTTCAATTTCATCCAAAAGGATTACAGAATAAGGTTTACGTCTAACCTTCTCCGTTAGTTGCCCACCTTCTTCATATCCCACATATCCCGGAGGCGCACCAATTAACCTGGAAACGGTGAATTTTTCCATATATTCACTCATATCAATTCTGATGAGCGCATCTTCACTGTCAAACATGTACCTTGCCAAAGCTCTTGCCAATTCTGTCTTTCCCACACCGGTTGGTCCGAGAAAAATAAACGTTCCGATTGGTTTTTTGGGATCCTTCAATCCTACCCTGTTTCTTTGAATGGCTTTTACTACTTTACTGATAGCTTCATCCTGGCCTACCACAGCGCCTTTCAGGTCCTCTCCCATCTTGCGGAGTTTATCAGTTTCTTCCTGAACCATTCTCTTCACCGGAATCCCGGTCATCATGCTCACCACTTCTGCTATTGCTTCTTCATTTATAGGATACCTTTTATTTCGGCTTTCTTCTTCCCAATCAGCTTTTGCTTTTTCAAGTTGTTCCTGCAAGTGCTTTTCAGTATCGCGAAGTGAAGCTGCTTCTTCAAATCGCTGGCTTTTTACCACTTTGTTTTTTTCATGCTTGATCTCATCAATTTTTTTCTCGAAATCAATTACTTCCTGGGGAACATTAATATTCTTTAAATGCACCCGTGCCCCTACTTCATCCAATACATCAATGGCCTTATCCGGCAATAACCGATCGGTCATATATCGATCACTTAATTTCACACAAGCATCAATCGCTTCATTATCATAAATCACATTGTGGTAATCTTCATATTTACTTTTGATGTTGTTTAAAATTTCAATAGTCTCTTCAACGCTGGGTTGCTCCACCATTACTTTTTGAAAACGCCTGTCCAGTGCGCCATCTTTCTCTATATACATCCTGTACTCATCCAGCGTAGATGCGCCGATGCATTGAAGCTCGCCACGTGCTAAAGCCGGCTTAAAAATGTTGGAAGCGTCCAGGGAGCCACTTGCTCCGCCTGCGCCAACGATTGTATGTATTTCATCAATAAATAAAATGACATCGCGGTTTTTTTCCAGCTCATTCATTATCGCTTTCATCCTTTCTTCAAACTGGCCGCGATATTTGGTTCCTGCCACGAGAGCAGCCAGATCAAGAGAAACTACTCTTTTATCAAAAAGAACCCGGCTTACTTTCCTTTGAATGATACGCAATGCCAGGCCTTCTACAATTGCAGTTTTTCCAACGCCCGGCTCGCCAATCAAAATCGGATTATTCTTTTTGCGGCGGCTTAGAATTTGTGACACTCTTTCAATTTCTGTTTCGCGTCCTACAATCGGATCCAGGCTTCCCATTTCTGCAAGCCTTGTGATATCTCTTCCAAAATTATCGAGGACCGGGGTTTTGGTTTTGGCCTGTGCAGAAGAACTTTTTGAAGAACGGGATTGTTGCGAATATGATTTTCTCTCTTCTTCAAAATCCTCGTTTTCTTCATCCTGGAAATCAGCTTTGGGATCCGTTTTTACATACCCTAATTCACTTTTGAACATGTCGTAATCCACGTCAAACTGGTTTAAAATCTGGGTAGCAATATTTTCCTTGTTTTTCAAAATTGAAAGCATCAAATGCTCACTTTCCACTTGCGGACTTTTATTGGTTTTTGCCTCAAGAACCGTGATCCTGATAACTTTTTCAGCTTGTTTGGTAAGAGGAAGTGAATTTATGTTTGCAATATTTTTACCTGTTTTATCTTTAACGGCGAGCTCTATTTCTTTACGCAGTTCATACAGATCCACGTTCAGCGATTTCAGGATTTTCATCGCGGTATTTTCGCCATCCCTTATAAGGCCCAGTACCAAATGTTCTGTGCCAATAAAGTCATTTCCCAAACGCAAAGCTTCTTCGCGACTGTAAGAAATTATTTCTTTGACTTGTGTTGAAAAATTGTTGTCCATTTAATTAACAATTTAATGTAATGCT
>JBIQMJ010000011.1:0-26969 GCA_044463445.1 Segetibacter koreensis | reverse complement strand
TCACTGGCTGGTAATTTGCCCCGATGAATCGCCGGAAAATGCGCCGGCAGCGCATCAGCATTCTTCATTGGATGCGGGCGTAACGATGACCAATCAAATTGTGTTTGATGTGTTCACCACCGCAATTGATGCTGCAAAAATTTTGAATAGAGACAAGGCATTTGCCGATACATTACAACGAAAAAGAAGCCGGCTTGCGCCCATGCATATTGGTCAATACGGGCAATTGCAGGAGTGGCTTGACGATGTAGATAATCCCGACGATCACCACCGGCATATTTCGCATTTGTACGGATTGTTTCCTTCCAATCAAATATCGCCGTATCGCACCCCCAAATTGTATAGTGCCGCAAAGAATACCTTGATTCAGCGCGGTGATGTTTCTACCGGCTGGAGCATGGCCTGGAAGGTAAACTGGTGGGCAAAAATGCTCGATGGTAATCATGCTTATAAATTGATTCAAAACCAGCTCAGGCCTGTTGGCACGGAGCGGGAAGGCGGCGGTTCTTACAACAATCTTTTTGATGCGCATCCGCCATTCCAGATTGATGGCAACTTCGGCTGCACTTCAGGGATTACCGAAATGCTGATGCAAAGCGAAGATGGCGATTTAAATTTATTGCCTGCCCTGCCTGATGCATGGAAAGCAAAAGGAAGTATCTGCGGCTTGCGCGCAAGAGGCGGTTTTGAAGTGCTAAATATCGTTTGGAAAAATGGCCAAATTATTCAAGCAAATATTAAATCAACATTGGGTGGCAATCTTCGTTTGCGTGTACCCAATGAAATGAAAATGAGCAATGGCGCTGGTTTGAAAAAAGCAAGTGGTGATAATGCAAATGTTTTTTATCAAACTGAAAAAATAGCCGAGCCAATCATTTCGGAAAAAGCAAAAATCACATTGCCTGATTTGGAACCAACTTTTGTTTACGATATAGCAACGGAAAGAGGGAAAACATATACGCTGGTTTTGGATAGGTAAATCAAAACAGGAGAAAATAATTGTAATGGTCGGAAGGAGAGTGTACCGGTGCGGGAAATTTAAAAAAGTAAAGGTTTCATGAGGTTAGATGGAGTTTTATCGGGTTGTATTGAATCAGTAAACGAAGAAATAACCCGATTTCCTATTTTAAAACTATAATGAATGTCAGGGGATTTCTTGCATAAGCGGGATGGAAAGAAATAGCGGAGAGTAATATTGTATTTGGCTTTTAACCTTAGTAGAATTACAAGCAGAATCTTAATGACCTTATTACTTTATCAAAAACCGTTGTTGATTTTAATAAGGTAATAAGGTTGAAGGTTGGGACAAAATTACTTTTCTACTAAGGTTTTGGCAATCTCAGATTACATTTCTGTTCAGTTGTATTGAATCAGTAAATGAAGAAATAACATGAATTCTTATTTTAAAAATAATGGCAGATGGAGTACCTGTTTTTGATAGAGCCGAATGATGGAATAAGCAATCTTAGTAGCAGAAATTTCAACCGGATTTTGCAACCTTATTACCTCATTCCTCGCGTTCAATTCGCCACAAAAAACAAATGATGATCGTATCCAAAAAAATAAACGAATTATTCTTCCACAGGAATCGTATCCTGCTGCCAATTTGCCTTCTTTCATTCACCTTCGGCAATGCGCAAAAATCAAAAGGCGCTTTTTATACAAACAATTATCCCAACACTTTTAAACTCGCGGGTTACAGCGAAACGGATATCAATGCAAAAGTTGATAAAGCCTATCACGATTTATTTGAAGGTCCCAACAAAATTTATTTCGAAGTAGGCGATTCGATGGCGTATGTTTCTGATATTAAAAATCATGATGCAAGAACAGAAGGACTTTCTTATGGAATGATGGTGGCGGTTCAGTTAAATAAAAAAGAAGTGTTTGACCGCATCTGGCGTTGGTCAAAAAAATATTTGCAACATACAAACGGCCCACGCGAAGGGTATTTTGCATGGAGCATCAATCCCAAAACGATGAAGCAAAATTCTCCCGGAACCGCTTCGGATGGTGAATTATATTTTATAACCGATTTGTTATTTGCGTCTAATCGTTGGGGTAATAATACCGGAATAGATTATTATAAAGAGGCGCGTTACATTTTGGATAACATGTGGAAGAAAGATGGAACGGGCGGCATTTACAATATCATTAATACTGAACACAAGCAAATTTCTTTTACGCCGGAAAGAAATAACTATGGCTGGACAGACCCCTCTTATCATCTGCCCGCATTCTTCGAAGTGTGGGCATTATATGCAAAGGATGGACATGAACAATTTTATAAAGATTGCGCTGATACCGCCCGTGCTTTTTTGCATAGAGCCTGCAATCCCGTTACGGGCCTGAATTACGATTACACAGAGTTTAGCGGAGCGCCGCGCACTTCGCGCTGGATTCCTGATGCATTCCGCTACGATTCATGGCGGGTGCCGATGAATATTTCCATGGATTACGTTTGGTTTCAGAAAGACAAAGCATGGCAGCAGGATTATGCAAAGCGCATTCAAACATTTTTCCGCTCTAAAGGCATTGATACATTCGACGACCAGTTTAATCCCGATGGCACAAGGCCTGACAGCATTTTACAGGCGGGCGGTTTTAAAAAATTAAGACACTCCATCGGCCTGGTATCTACAGTTGCTACAACAGAAATGATTCGTAAGGACAATTATGATTTTGTGCATGCTTTATGGAATGAAAAACTGGAGCCGTATAGTGATGGTTATTTTGACCCATACTATGATGGTTTGTTGTACCTGTTTAGCCTGATGCATTTAAGCGGAAAATATCAATTGATTAAACCATCAGCTCAGTAATTCAAATTTAAAAACTTCAAAAAATATCTGATTACATGAAATATCTTTTCGCTCTTTTTGTTGCTTTACTGTTTAATTCTCCGATTTTTTCGCAGGATATCGTCAAGCAGATGCCAGTTGGTTTTGACACAGTTCAAAACAATATTCCGCATGGAAAAATTGATTCATTCAATTACAAATCAAAAACCGTCGGCACCACGCGACAATCATTAATTTATTTACCGCCGGGTTATTCAAAAAAGCAAAAATATCCTGTACTTTATTTGCTTCATGGCATTGGTGGCGATGACAAAGAATGGCTGAATGGCGGTCATCCGGAAGTGATTCTGGATAACCTATATGCGGAAGGAAAAGTGCAACCAATGATTGTAATAATGCCCAACGGAAGGGCGATGAAAAATGACAGCGCTACCGGAAATATTTTTGCGCCTGATAAAGTGCAGGCGTTTGCCACTTTTGAAAAAGATTTATTGAACGACCTTATTCCGTATGTACAAAAACATTATCCCGTTTATACAGACAGGGAACATCGCGCCATTGCCGGCTTATCAATGGGCGGTGGCCAATCATTGAATTTTGGTTTGGGCAATCTCGACAAGTTTGCGTGGATTGGCGCATTTTCTGCAGCGCCAAATACCAAAACTCCTGAAGAACTGGTGCCTGACCCTGCGAAGGCAAGAAATGAATTGAAGCTGCTTTGGATTTCATGCGGGGCCAGTGATGGCCTGATTACTTTTAGCCAAAGAACGCATGATTATCTCGTTAAAAATAATGTGCCTCACATTTATTATATAGAGCCGGGTGTACATGAATTCAAAGTCTGGAAAAACGGCTTGTATATGTTTTCGCAATTAATTTTCAAACCGGTTGATACTGCTACTTTTTCAAAATATCCGGTTGTCGGCGCACCGGCATCCACCAATGTACGTGGCGCTGATTATCCGCAAATACTGGCTGACCATCGGGTAATCTTTAAAATAAAAGCGCCTGATGCACAAAAGGTTCAAATCGACCTTGGTAAAAAATATGATATGGTGAAAGATGCCGAAGGCTATTGGAATGTTACCACAGATTCTATCGGCGAAGGCTTTCATTATTATTCTTTGATTATTGATGGTGTGGCTGTTGCGGACCCTGCAAGCGAAACATTTTATGGCATGGGAAGAATGGCCAGTGGAATTGAAATACCTTTTATGGGCGGCCGTTATTATGCGATTGGTAATGTTCCTCATGGTGACATCCGCATCAAAAATTATTTTTCAACGGTTACCAATTCATGGAGGCAAATTTATATCTACACTCCCCCAAATTACGATTCATCTTCTGACACAAAATTCCCGGTTTTATACATTTTGCACGGCGGTGGTGAAGACGAAACCGGTTGGGCAAGACAAGGCAAAGCCAATTTGATTTTGGACAATCTTATTGCTGAAGGCAAAGCAAAACCAATGCTGATTGTAATGCCGGATGCAAATATTGGGATGGGTGGTTTTAATGCTAATGGCATAGAAGGTTCGATGAAGCTATTTGAAAAAGAAATGAAGCAAGCCATTATCCCTTTTGTTGAAAAAAATTATCGCGCAAAGACAGACGCAGCCAGCCGTGCACTCGCAGGCCTCTCAATGGGCGGCCTTCACACACTTTACACAGGCATTTATAATACGGATGTGTTTTCTTACCTCGGCGTATTTAGTTCGGGTTGGATTGTGCCGATGATGGATAAAACTGCAGAAGCACAATATACCTTTTTGAAAAAAAATGCCGATAAAATAAACAGCAACCTGAAAGAATTCTGGATTTCTGAAGGCGGGCCTGAAGATATTGCCTACAAGAATGGAAAAATCATGTTGGGCAAATTAGATGAACTGAAAATTAAACACACTTATTACGAATATCCCGGCGGGCATACCTGGCCGGTGTGGAGAAATGATTTGTACCATTTTGCGCCTTTGCTTTTTAAGTAAATAAAATTTACATACCGGGTTAAAAAATTAAATCTCAAATAATAAGAATCATCATCAAAAAAATCACACAATGAAATTAAAAAAAGCGATTATTTTTTCGTTTGCTGTAATGGCAGGCCAAATTTGTATGGCACAAACCGTTGTGGACGACTTCAAACCATCAACGCTTAATCAACCCGGGCAGGAATACCCGCAGGTGAATTCACAGCGATACGCAAGATTTAAAATTAAAGCTCCCGAAGCTGATAGTGTTCGCGTGAGTTTGGGTTTAGGTGGAAGAGGCGGCACATTGCTGACAAAAGGAGCGGATGGATATTTTACCGGCACCACCGAAGGCCCGATGGATGAAGGGTTCCATTATTACCATCTTACAGTAGATGGCGGCACTTTCAATGACCCTGGCACATTGAATTTCTATGGCTCTACCCGTTGGGAAAGCGGCATCGAAATACCTGCACACGACCAGGATTTTTATGCGCTGAAAGATGTGCCGCATGGTCATGTTCAACAGATTCTTTTCCCTTCAAAAAGCACCAATACCTCAAGGCGCGCTTTCGTTTACACACCGCCGGGATATGAAAAAAATAAGTCTGAAAAATATCCTGTATTGTACCTCCAGCATGGCTGGGGCGAAGATGAAACCGCATGGAGCAACCAGGGGCACGCTAATCTTATCATGGACAACCTGATTGCCGAGGGCAAAACAAAGCCCTTCATCATTGTGATGACTTACGGAATGACCAATGAATTAAAATGGGGCCACATGAAGGAATTTAAAATTGAGCCTTTTCAAACAGTGCTGGTGGATGAATTGATTCCTTATGTTGACGCGCATTTTCGCACGATTGCTGATAAAGACCATCGCGCCATGGCCGGACTTTCTATGGGCGGCATGGAAACACACACCATCACGCTAAATAAGCCTGATGTATTTTCTTATTATGGCCTGCTGAGCGGAGGCATTTATACGCCCGATGAATTGAAAGATAAATCAAAGCCTAAGCTCATTTTTATAAGTTGTGGTAGCAAAGAAAGGCCCGATGCAGTTAAGAATGCGGTGACAACATTGAAAGGCGCGGGGTATAATGCAGTTTCTTATATTTCTGAGAATACCGCTCACGAATTCCTGACGTGGAGACGCAGCCTGCATGAGCTTGCGCCGCTGTTGTTTAAGAATTAAAAAAAAATTTTATTGCATTGAAAAAAAATCTATAATGATATTCTTCTTAAAGTTTTGTTTTATTGGATTATGTTTATTTCCGTTCGCGGTTCAGGCGCAACGCATCGTAAATCTTTATCCGGGCCATATTCCGGATTCAAAAAAAACGGTACTAAAAAATATTCCTGAAAATCCTTCAGAAGGTTTGATTCGGCGGGTTATTACACCAACATTGCAAATGTTTTTACCGGAAAAAGATAAAGCAAATGGTACGGCAATAGTGATTTGTCCGGGTGGCGGTTACAGTGTAATTGTTTATGGTGGTGAAGGCATAATGACGGCAAAGAATTTTGCAAAAAAAGGCGTTGCTGCATTTGTGTTGCAATACCGTTTGCCCAACGATTCCTTCCAAATAAATAAAACCATTGCGCCTTTGCAGGATGCGCAGCAGGCAATTAAAATGGTACGTGACAGTGCAAAGGTTTGGGGTATTGATGCAAACAAAATTGGCATTATGGGTTTTTCTGCCGGCGGCCATGTAGCTTCTATAGAAGCAACGCATTTTAATAAATCGCTGATAGAAAATACAAGCAACACCAGCCTGCGACCTGATTTTCAGATTTTGGTGTATCCCGTTATCAGCATGGAGGACAGCCTCGCGCATAAAGGTTCCAGAACACAATTGCTGGGGAACAATCCTTCTAAAGAAACCATTGACCTTTATTCAAATGAATTGCAGGTCGATAAAAATTCACCGCCTGCTTATATCACGGTTGCTGCGGATGATAAAGTAGTAGATGTGGACAACAGCATTATTTATTTTGAAAAATTAAGACATAATAAGGTTCCTGTTGAAATGCATATTTATCAAAAGGGCGACCATGGCTTTGTATTCAGGCATCCGGGATGGATGGAGCCATTGTTTGAATGGATGCAAAGCAATAACTGGATGAACAAATAAAATTTTTAATCATGAGTAAAATGCTAAACAATGGATTTATTATGAAACAAAAAACAATAAAAAAACTTCGTTTACTGTTGATGATTGCGATTGGTTTTACAATCAATCCAGTTTTTTCTCAAACACCTGTAATTAATTTGAACATTGCCCAGGCAAACAAAGATGTTAGCCCGATGTTATATGGTTTGATGACGGAAGAAATTAACCATTCTTACGATGGCGGATTGTATGCCGAGCTGATTCGAAACAGAATTTTCAAAGACAGCAAAAAAGAGCCGGAGGGCTGGAGCCTTGTAAAAGACGATGCTTCATCCCAGGCTGAAATAAAGTTGATAGGTGCCGAAGACCATGTGCCTAATGATGAACGCAGAAATGCCCTCAATGGCGCTATGCAGGCTTGTTTGAGGCTTACCGTTGAAAAAGCGGATGGAAGAGTCGGCGTTGCCAATGAAGGTTATTGGGGCATCCCGGTAAAACCTTCCACTACTTACAAAGCATCATTTTATTTAAAAGGAACCGACCGCAGAGAACCGCCACGCTGGCCATGGGAACCAAAACCAACTACCCCGCCGCTTCCCGTAATTGAAAATAATACACCCGGCCCGATAACAGTTTCGATTGAAAGTAACGATGGCAAAACGGTTTATGCAAAAGGCACCATCAATCTTGAGAAAAGCATTTACTGGAAACAATATGAAGTAAGCCTAACCACTTCTGCGGATGTAAAGCCCACAAAAGATGCGCGCTTTGTAATTTCTACTGACCGCACAGGTGTGTATTATTTTAATCTGGTTTCATTATTTCCTCCCACTTACAACAACCAGGCAAATGGTTTTCGTGTGGACCTGATGAATATGCTGGTAGATATGAAACCAAAGTTCCTGCGTTTTCCCGGTGGAAATTTTTTAGAAGGTCCAAAAATTACCGATGCTTTTCCATGGAAAGAAACGCTCGGTCCTATTGCCAACCGGCCCGGTCATAATGGTTCATGGGGTTATCGCGCATCGGATGGAATGGGTTTGCTTGAGTTTTTAAAATGGTGCGAAAACATGGGCGCAGAGCCGGTTCTGGCAGTTTATGCAGGTTATTCGCTGGATGGAGATCACATAGATGCAGGCCCGCTTCTGAAACCTTATATAGATGATGCACTGGATGAAATAGAATACGTAATTGGTGATACGACCACCTACTGGGGTCGCAAACGCGCTACAGACGGGCATCCTGAACCTTTCAATTTAAAGTATGTGGAAATAGGAAATGAAGATTGGTTTGACAGGAGCAATAGTTACGATGGAAGGTTTAAACAATTCAGGGAAGCTATAGAAGCAAAATATCCCAATATAACCTGCATTTCTACTATCCCTAAAACACAATATCCCGCTATGAGTGTGAAAGGCAAAGACGCAGATGTAGTGGACGAACATTATTATCGCAACTCATGGGAGATGTGGGAAAATGCTTCGCAATATGATTCCTACGACCGCAACGGACCGAAAATTTTTGTGGGCGAATGGGCCACAAGAGAAGGAAAGCCGACCACCAATTTAAACGCGGCTTTAGGCGACGCCGCATGGATGACAGGCATGGAACGCAATTCAGATTTGATCGTTATGTCTTGTTATGCGCCTTTGTTTGTAAACGTGAGCATAGATTCTGCAACCGGAAAAAGAGCGTGGCAGTGGGATTCAGATTTGATTGGCTATGATGCGCTGAACAGTTACGGCTCGCCATCTTATTATGTGCAGAAATTGTTCAACCATTATTTGGGGAATAAAATTGTTCCGGCTACAGTTGCTAACATTCCAACACAAAAAGCGCCTCTTTCAAGGAGAGACAGTGCGGAAGGCAAAGCGCCTAAATCAGTTCCAACCCTGTTTTATTCAGCCACGATGAATGATACCACCGGAACACTTTATCTTAAAGTGGTAAATACAACAGCCAAAAAACAATCGGTAAAAATAAATTTTGATGGCGCAAAACTGGCTCCGGAAGCCACTTTGGTGATGGTAAAAGGCAGTCATCCCGAGGAAACAAATTCCATTACTGACCCCGAAAAAATCATTCCGGTTACTGAAACGATCAAAGGAATTAAGAAGTCATTTTCCTCGAAACTGGCTCCTTATTCAATAAATATTTTTGAAATTAAAATCAACAAATAACAACAATGCCCTGAAAGAAAATAAAAACAGTCATCAATTTTAAACACAATAAAAACAATCAATTATGAAGTACTTACTCACAGCATTCCTCGTGTTTGGGTTCATGGTTGCTAATGCACAAAGTTCAATTGACGGCAACTGGAAAGGCAGCCGCGAAACGCCGAACGGCACCATGGAATTTAATTACACTTTTAAAGTGCAGGGAGATAGCCTGACCGGTGTTATCAAATCGCAGTATGGAGAAGTGCCATTGGAAAATGGAAAAGTGGATGGAAAGAAATTTTCTTACAGCATTAGTTTTAACGGCAACAGTATTGATTTCACCGGCGAGCTGGTAAGCGATGATCAGATTATCACTAAAAATCAAAGAGGCGAAACGAAGTTGACAAGGGTGAAGGAATAGAAAAATCAAATGGAATTTTGAAGGACACCGTGCCTCAATTTTCCTAGTTCGCTACTGGCGCAAATGGGCACAGCAAGCAGGACCGGTTTGTTATGTTCGTTTGGTAAAATCAAAATAAATGAAACAGCTTACCTCTTTTTTTATAATAATGAATTGTGTGCTTGGTATGAATGCACATGCACAGAACACAGGCATTACAAAAACATTAAAAGATGTTTATAAAGATGCCTTTCTCATGGGCACGGCGGTTACACCTGCCATCACCTCAGGCAGTGATAAAGCCACGCAGGAAATTGTAATAAAACAGTTCAATTCTATTACGCCGGAGAATGTAATGAAAGCGGCCTTCATCAATCCTAAACCCGGTGTTTATAATTTCGGTCCGGCGGATGATTATGTTGCCTTTGGAGAAAAGCATCACCTATTTATTATGGGACATACGCTGGTATGGCACAATCAATGTCCGCCATGGTTTTTTACGAATGCAGAAGGAAAGCCCAATACCAAAGAAGAACAGATTGAAAGATTAAGAAGCCATATAAAAGCGGTTGCCGGAAGATATGCAGGCCGCGTAAATGCCTGGGATGTGGTGAATGAAGTGATAGATAATGATGGCAGTTACCGTGAGAACACTTCATGGGTAAAAGCTTTCGGCAACGGAGATACGCTGGTAACATACGCTTTCAAGTTTGCTGCGCAATACGCACCCAATACAGAATTATACTACAACGATTTTAATGCATGGCGGCCATCAAAAAGAGATGGAATTGTGCGTATGATAAAAATGCTGCAGAAACAAGGAATCCGTATTGACGGCGTGGGCATGCAGGGCCATTGGGGTTTGAATTATCCTAAAACAAAATACATAGAAGATGCGATTGATGCTTATGCGGCATGTGGTGTAAAAGTGATGATAACCGAATTGGATGTCGATGTGCTTCCTTTAACCAAAGAAGGACAGATAATCGGGCAGGGAATGGCGGATAAGCAATTTCAATTGGAAGAGTTCAAAACTTTTTTTGATCCTTATCAAAAGGGCTTGCCGGATAGTATGCAAACTGTTTTGGCAAAAAGGTACGCAGAATTGTTTACCATTTTTTATAAACGAAGAGATAAGATAGCAAGAGTAACCTTGTGGGGCGTGCAGGATGGTATGAGCTGGAAAAATGATTATCCTATTCCGGGCAGAACGAATTATCCTTTGTTATGGTCAAGGGCCCTTGAGCCAAAACCAGCATTGCAGGCGGTTTTGAATGTGCCCGCTATGATGAAAAATTAAAAATAAGAAAATAAAAAACATGGCTTTTTGTTGCTTTACTGTACAGCAGGCAACGAATTGAGCTAAAAAAAATCAGACGATAATGAATAAAAAAGTGGTAATTGTTTTATTGATGGCATTCAGTTTTTTTGGAGAACTCAATGCGCAATCCTATCAAAAAAACGGTACCGGAATTAAAGCAACTGTTGCTTCTGAAAATATAGAAATTCAATTTTATAGTCCTTCGATTGTAAGGATCGTAAAATATCCGATTGGCCATAGCTTCAACAAACAAAGCCTTTCTGTTATTGCAACTCCGCAAAAAACGGCTTCCAGTTCAAAGAAAAAAGGCGACGTATTAAATCTGAAAAGTGACCGATTGAGTTTAAGCCTCGACCTTACATCAGGCGCAATATCTTATTTCACCAAATCAGGAACACCGCTTTTAAAAGAAAAAAAAGATGGTGCCAATTTCACTCCCTTTGATGACGCCGGCAGCAGCACTTTTACGGTTCATCAATCTTTTCAATTAGACAAAGACGAACCTATCTATGGTTTGGGCCAGCAGCAGCAAGGTAAAATGAGTCAGCGCAACGTTACCTTGAATATGGTGCAAGGCAATACGGATGATTATGTCCCGCTCTTTCAATCCGTAAAAGGGTATGGCGTTTTTTGGGATAATTATTCGCCGACGATATTTAGTGATAACGCAGACAGCACTTTTTTTACATCAGATGTGGGAGAAGGTATTGATTATTACTTTATGTATGGCGGCAATGCCGATGGCGTCATTGGCTGCATGCGCGAACTTACCGGACAAGTGCCTATGCTTCCGCTTTGGACGTTTGGTTACTGGCAAAGCAAAGAGCGTTACAAAAGCCAGGATGAGCTGGTTGGTGTAGTTAAAAGATACCGTGAATTGGGAGTGCCGATTGATGGCATCATCCAGGACTGGCAATACTGGGGAAATAACTACCTCTGGAATGCAATGGATTTTTTAAACGAGGAATATCCTGATCCGCAAAGAATGGTAAACGAAGTCCATAACCTGCATGCCCATATGGCCATATCGATCTGGAATTCTTTCGGGCCAAAAACCAAGCAATACCGCGAGCTTGATAGTATTGGCGCTCTAATGAATTTTAAAACGTGGCCACTATCCGGTTCCGGGAAATGGCCGCCACGGCTCGATTATCCTTCCGGTGTAAGAGTATATGATCCTTATAACCCGGCCGCCCGCGACATCTACTGGAAATACCTGAAAAATTTATGGGCGCTGGGAATAGATGCCTGGTGGATGGATTCTTCCGAGCCGGACCATCTTGACTTTAAGCCTTCTGACTTCGACGACAAAACCTACATGGGGTCATTTAGAAAAGTAAGGAATGCCTTTCCTTTAATGACGGTAGGCGGGTTATTCAAACACCAGCGCGCGGTGGATTCAGGAAAAAGAATATTTATTCTTACGCGTTCGGCATTTGCCGGCCAGCAACGATACGGAGCTAATACATGGTCTGGAGATGTGACCGCATCATGGAAGGCATTGAGAAACCAGGTTTCTGCGGGATTGAATTTTTCACTTACTGCCATTCCCTACTGGAACTGCGATATCGGCGGATTTTTTCTCACCCGTTTTCCTAAAAGATTACAAGACCCTGAATATCGCGAATTGTATGTGCGCTGGTTGGAGTTTGGGACATTCATTCCAATGATGCGTTCTCACGGAACCGATGCACCGCGCGAAATTTACCAGTTTGGTAAAAAAGGGGACAGGGATTTTGATGCCATCAATAAATACATCAATCTCCGCTACCGGCTGTTACCCTACATCTACTCCACTTCCTGGGCTGTTACTCATAACCATTCCAGCATGGTGCGCGCGCTGGTGATGGATTTTGCGAACGATAAAAATGCTTTGGATATTAACGATGAATACATGTTCGGAAAATCGCTGCTTGTTAATCCTGTAACAGAACCGATGTATATAAAAAAAACAGGCGAAGGCAGGAATGCAATAGCAACAGAGGATTTCAATACCATAAAAAAGAAAGAAGTGTATTTGCCCACAGGAACGCATTGGTATGACTTCTGGACCGGCGAAAAATTTTCCGGGGGAAAGAAAATTAAGAAAGAAACGCCCTTTGATATTATTCCATTGTATGTAAAGTCAGGTTCTATTTTGCCTTTGGGACCTGAAGTCCAATATGCTACAGAAAAAAAATGGGATGATTTGGAAATACGAATTTATCCGGGTGCAGATGGAAATTTTGTTTTGTATGAAGACGAAAACGATAATTATAATTATGAGAAAGGTGTTTATTCCACGATTGATTTTAATTGGAATGATAATAAGAAAACATTAACTATGGGAGAAAGAAAAGGTTCATTTCCCGGGATGCTTGCTAAAAGAAAATTCAATATTGTACTTGTAGCAAACAATAAAACAACAGGAGCAAACATCACTGAAGACCCTGATAAAGTGGTGAATTATAATGGCGGGAAAGTAGTAATTAAACTATGATAATCGTATCATTTTATAAATGATTTAATAGCAAAAAATAAACGCAGTCTTTTTAAATGCAATAACTCACAACGATGCTTAATATGAAATTAACGATTGTATCAATCCTGTTTCTGTTTTTGAATGCAATTCCTGCATTGTCTCAAAATGTTCACAGCGATAATGGAAACGGTACTTACACCAATCCACTTATCCCGGCTGATTTTCCTGACCCTGATGTGATACGCGTTGGTGATACGTATTACATGGTCAACACGACGATGTTTATTTTCCCGGGCGTTACTGTTTTAAAATCGCATGATTTAGTCAACTGGGAATATTGCAGCAATGCCGTGCCGCGCTTCGATTTCAGCAAATGCTATGATTTGGATAGTTGTAATCGTTACGGTCACGGGCAATGGGCAACGAGTATCAAATATCACAACGGAAAATTTTATTTACTCTTTATTACTTTGAATGAAGGCGGATTCATGTTGACAGCCAATAAAGCGGAAGGCCCCTGGCATATTACGCATCTGCCGAAAGGATTTTATGACCCGGGATTATTTTTTGATGATGATGGAAAAGTCTATGTCGCGCAAGGTTACAACAAAATTTCTATCACCGAAGTGAACGACAGCCTTGTTGCCGTTGGGCCGGATTCGCTGGTTTATACCGGCGATATTCGCAAAGGTCTTGAGGGAACGCATGTATATAAAATAAACGGTTATTATTATTTGTATTGCACGTATGGCGGCAGAGACGGAATGCAAGTGGCACTTCGTTCCAAAAATATCTATGGTCCATACGAACAGAAACTTTTGATTTATGATACCACAAAAGGAATCAATTATGGCATTCACCAGGGCGCATTGATTCAAACACAAACCGGTGAATGGTGGACAATATTATTTGTAGACAGCGGGCCGTTTGGACGTTTTCCTTCCCTGCAACCCGTAACATGGGTTGATGGCTGGCCAATCGTTGGCGTGAATGGCAAAGCGGTAACCACCTATAAAAAACCAAACGTTGGTAAAACTTATCCTAGAAAAGATTTTCCTAAATCAGATGAATTTGATGAAACGAAATTAGGCATGCAATGGGGATGGAATCACAATCCTGATGATACCAAATGGTCACTCGCGGAAAAGCCCGGTTATTTAAGATTGAAAACAGCTACCATCACATCAGATTTCAGAATGGCGCGAAATACGCTTACACAGCGGCCTTTTGCAAAACAGGACCAAACCATTCCAACTATCGCAACAACAAAAATGGACGTGAGCAAAATGAAAGATGGCGACATCGCCGGGCTTGCTGTTTTCCAGGACCCGTATGCTTTCATTGCAGTAAAGCAAGAAAAAGGGAAGAAATTTATTTTGATGGTGAACAATGGAAAGGTGATTGATTCTGCTGCCATCGATGCTTCAACAATTTATTTACGAACACTTGCATCAAACGCTACAGGCAAAGCAAGCTTCGAATACAGCACCGACAATAAGAATTTTAAATCCATCGGTGAAGATCTGTTGATGCGGTTCAGCTTAAAAATATTCACAGGAAATAAATTTTGCCTTTTCAATTATGCTACAAAACAGGAAGGTGGTTATGTAGATTTTGATTGGTTCAGGGTTCAATAATTATTTTAAAAATCACTTCTTACTAAAACAGGATATTATGCAATTCAATTCCATCTTAAAGAAATTATTTTTAGTAACGCCATTATTTTTATTTGTGGCTTTTGTTTCGTTGCAAACATCGGCTCAACAATTACAGATAAATGATTCCGGTTATTTTGCAAAACCCGGGGTGAATGTGTTGGTGTTCAACTATGATTACAGCGGTATGTTTTTCGATGAAAAAACATCTGCTATTGAATTGATTCATCACGGCGTAAGAACCGCTACGGGCGGCGCTGTACGCCTTCAGAACACGCCCGAACAATGGGACCTTATTCCAAAAACAATAAGCAGAAAAGTAGATAGAAAAAACAACAGCATAGAAGTGGGTTTGCGTTACGAAGAATATGATTTTAATTCACGGGTGGTGGTTACAGTAAAAGACAAAGGCGTTGAAATATCAGTGTATTTGGATAAGCCTGTTCCTGAAAAGCTGGTTGGCAATGCAGGTTTCAATCTTGAATTTCTTCCGTCTGCTTATTTTGAAAAATCATATTTCGCCGATGGAAAGCCCGGTAATTTTCCATTATATCCCAGCAGCAAAACAAGCATAGAACCCATCAGCAAAAAGATTCCACAATTCGCCGGCCATACTACTTTTGACGACAGAGGCCGCGGAGAGTTTATTGTTCCTTCGCCAATCGCTTCAGGCAAAACATTGGTGCTTGCTCCGGAAGACCCGGAACGTAATGTGAAGATTGTTTCCGAAACTGCCGGCGAAAATTTGATGCTGTTTGATGGCCGCAATTTGGCACAAAACGGTTGGTTTATTGTGCGTACGTTATTGCCTGCAAACAAAACAGGAAAGGTTTTATCATGGTATGTGGAACCTAACGCCATTCCCAATTGGAAGCGCAAACCGAATATTGGATTTTCGCAGGTGGGCTATAATCCTTCGCAGGAAAAGGTTTCCGTGATTGAGCTTGATAAAAATGATACGCCCTTAAAAACTGCATCGCTTTTCCAGGTGATGCCGGATGGAAAAAATGTTTTGAAATTAAAGGGTGATGTAAAAGTTTGGGGAAGATATTTCCGGTACAATTATGCAAAATTCGATTTCAGTTCTGTGAAAGAACCGGGCCTGTATTTTATTCAATATGGAAATGAAAAAACAAACACTTTTTCCATTGCTTCCAATGTGTATGACAATACCTGGCATCCTACTTTAGATGTTTGGTTTCCGGTGCAGATGGATCACATGGAAGTGAACGAAGCGTATCGCGTATGGCATGGTGCGCCGTTTTTAGACGATGCATTGCAGGCGCCGACTAATATTCAGCATTTTGATGGATACAGTATGGGGCCGTCAACACAAACAAAATACAAACCGCTTGAGCGTATTCCGGGTATGGCTATGGGGGGCTGGTTTGACGCCGGTGATTTTGATATTCAAACCGGCTCGCATTGCAATGTGCTGTTGGCTTTAGTAGATACCTGGGAAAAATTTAAACCAACGCGCGACGAAACATACATTGATTATCCAACCCGTTATGTAGATATTCATCGCCCTGATGGCAAGCCTGATTTACTGCAACAGATTGAACACGGAACGCTGAATGTGGTAGCCCAGGTAAAAAATATTGGCCATCCCGTAAGAGGAATTGTCGTTCCGCATTTACATCAGTATCATCATTTGGGTGATGCGGTTAATGAAACAGATAATTTGTTGTACGACTCCACATTAAAACCTTATGAAGTCAAGGGCAATCGCAGCGGCACTTTGGACGACCGCTGGGCATTCACTGAAAGAACAACGTTTCTTGATTATTACACCGCCGCCGCTTTGGCTGCATCAAGCCGTGCACTAAAAGCCCGCCTGAACGACTCAGTCGGGCAGGGTTTCGATGATACTTTGTCTCAACAAAGTTTATTCTATGCAAAACAATTATGGAATGAAGATGACAGCATCAGCAAAAAAGATACTTCAAGATTTGCAAGGATGTTTGGAAATGCATTAAAAATAAATGCTGCGCTTCAGTTGTACATTACCACACACGATAAACAATATGCGGATGTATTTAAAGAAGCCATCTGGCAATCACTAAAAAGTATGAGCGGCAGCAGGTATGGCGGAGGTGCCATAAAAACTGCATTGCAGGCAATTCCTTTTATGGATGAAGATTATAAAAATAAATTACGTGAGTATGTTGTGAAATACAAAACCATTTGTGATGATTATGCAAAACAAAATCCTTATGGTGTGCCCATTGCAGAAGGTGGCTGGGGTGGAAGTGGCAACGTAGTAAGTTTTGCGACTGCGAATTATTACGCCAACAAATTTTTTCCGGATATCATCGGGCCGGAATATGTGTACAAAGGATTGAATTATATTTTCGGCTGTCATCCTTATTCGAACATTTCTTTTGTAAGTTCTGTAGGAACAAAATCAAAGAAGATCACTTATGGAAACAATCGTGCAAACTTCAGTTTTATTGCAGGTGGAATTGTGCCAGGTATATTATTAATTAAACCGGATTTTTTAGAAAATAAAGAAGACTGGCCTTTTTTCTGGGGTGAAAACGAAGTAACGGTGGGCGGTTGCGCAGATTATATTTTTTTAGCAAATGCTGCGAGTGGGCTGGCAGATAGCAAGTAAACAATAATATGCGCCAAATGCTTTTGCAGTAAACGAACAAATATCCATGAAAAAAATTTTGTATAAAGGTTGCCAACCTTCCCATTGCGATTTTTTGATTTAAAATTAATCGGTCAAGGTTGGCAACCTTGCGAAAATTTGAAATGCGCACATTAAAAGGAGTTTAGAAATCAATTCTTAAAAACAACGTTATGAATTTAAAAACAATGTATTTTTTTCTTTTCTGCTTCATCGGATTAGCAATGAATTCGTTTGCCCAAAATCCGCTCATCAGAAACATGTATTCTGCGGATCCTACAGCAAGAGTTTTTGGTGATAGCGTCTATTTATATCCGTCGCATGATATTCTCGCAACGCCGGGCCATGGCCGTCCAGGCTGGTTTTGCATGGAAGATTATCACGTATTTGTGTCCAAAAATTTAACCGATTGGAAAGATGATGGCATCGTGGTAACGCAAACCAGTGTTCCCTGGACGAAGCCTGATGCTTACAGCATGTGGGCGCCGGATTGTGTTGAACAAAATGGAAAATATTATTTCTATTTCCCTGCTGCGCCAAAAGATTCCACTTTCGGAAGAGGCTTTGCGATTGGTGTTGCGATAGCAGACAAACCTTCAGGGCCTTTCATTCCGCAGGCTGAGCCGATAAAAGGTGTGCATGGAATTGACCCGAATGTTTTTATTGATAAAGACGGGCAGGCATATTTATATTTTGCTTTGGGAAATATTTATGGAGCGAAATTGAAAGATAACATGGTGGAATTGGATGGTAAACCAGCAATCATGCAAGGCTTGCCGACAGGAAAAGGCTTGAAAGAAGGACCGTTTTTGTTTGAGCGCGATGGTAAATATTACATGACCTATCCGCACGTTGCTGATAAGACCGAACAACTCGAATATGCGGTTAGCGACAATCCGCTCGGACCTTTTAAAGTTACCGGCGTGATAATGGATGAACGACCTGGTTGCTGGACCAATCATCAGTCCATTACGCAAATTAAGAATCAGTGGTATTTGTTTTACCACTATAACGATCTTTCTCCAAACTTCGATAAAGCCCGTTCTGTAAGAGCAGATAGCTTGTTCTTCAATGAAGACGGAACGATTAAAAAAGTGATTCCAACATTGCGTGGAATAGGTGTTACAAACGCAACTTCAGAAATTCAGATTGACCGCTACAGTGCGAAATCAGGCGATGTAACTGTCAATTTTATTGATACTGCCAACAGGTTTAATGGATGGAAAACGATATTCACAAAAGCCAATTCATTGATTCAATATAACACGGTTGATTTTGGAAAGAAAAAATTAAAGTCGGTTATTGTAAGGGCAATTTCACCAACGGGCGGCACTTTGCAAATTCATTTGGACAATGCAAATAGTTCTGCGGTCGCAACAATTGAAATTTCCAAAACCAATGACTGGAAAGAAATTAAAGTGCCTGTAACAAAATTTAAATCAGGAATTCACAATCTTATTATTTCACTAAAAGCAAATTCAAATGTTGAAGTGGATTGGATAAAGTTTGAATAAACACAATCATTTTATCAACACAAAATAATTTATCAATAAAAAATAAAAACTTCCATGAAAAAATTATTCATCACACTTCTGTCACTTTTGCCCTTATCATTGTTCGCTCAAAATGCAACCATCAAAATTGATGTTAACAGAAAGATCAGCGACATCGACCCAAAGATTTATGGCGTTTTTATGGAGCCGATTCATTTTAACGGAAGAAGAATGGGGCTGCCGGATTCAGTGGATTTCAACACGCTGTATGGAAATTTATATGACCCTTCTTCGCCGCTCGCCGATGCAGACGGCTTTCGTAAAGACTACATTGATGCGATGAAAGAATTGAAGATAACCAACATGCGCTGGCCCGGAGGAAATTTTTTAATGGGGTATGACTGGAAAGATGGAATCGGCCCGAAAGACCAGCGGCCTACTCGTATAAACCTTGCCTGGGGCGGCATTGACAACAATCATGTTGGTACGGATGAATGGATGAAACTCAATAAATCCATCGGCAGTGAAAATATTTTGGCTGTCAACCTTGGCCTTGGAACTATTTTAGATGCTGCTTATCTGGTTGAATATTGCAATTACAAAGGCGGCACTTATTATTCAGATTTGCGCGCAAAAAATGGGCATCCTGCGCCTTATGGTGTAAAGATTTGGGATTTGGGAAATGAAGTGGATGGCCTGCCGTGGGAACTTGGCCACAAGACTGCAGAAAATTATGTGGAGACTGCAAGAGAAGCAGCTAAAGCGATGAGTGCCGTTGACCCGACCATCAAATTTGTTGGCTCCGGTTCCTCTTATTATTCCGGCGACTGGCTTCATTGGAATCAAACTGTGCTGAATGGCATTGGCGACAAGATTAGTTATTTGTCTATTCATCGTTACTGGGAAGGTGGTTCACCAGATAATTATTATAACTATATGGGCGATGGCGCTATGGATTTTGATAACAAAATAAAAACAGTCGCCAACCAGATTGAAATTGCCGAAACAAAAAATAATTTCAAACATCCCATCTATCTTTCTGTTGATGAATGGGGCGCTTTTGCAAGAAGTTTTATGTCGGTGTTGCCGATTGCACAATGTCTTAATTCTTTCATTCGTCACGCGGATGTGGTTAAAATGGCCAACTTCACCATGCTTACATCCTTGCTCTCAAGCGACCCTAAAAACGGCACATTTAAATCCCCTGTATTTTACACTTTCAAAGCGTTTTCAAATAATTGTTTGGGAAGTTCTGTAGATACTTATGTGGCCTGCGATACATTTGGTACTGCACAGTTCAGAGGGATTCCTTATCTTGACGTAACAACGGTGTATTCCAAAGAAACAAACACCGTTTTTATTAATGTGATAAACCGTAATAAGGATAAGGCCATCACTACAGACATAGAAAGCAATAACGCTGGTTTTTCCGGCAAAGCAGAGGCAAGTATAATTAATAGCGACGACCTGAAGGCGCCTTTTGCTTATGACAAAAGAAATCAGTATGTTCCCGTAACAAAAGAGGTAAAAATAAATGGAGATAAATTGTCATTTACCTTTCCTCCACATTCGTTTACGCAGATAAAAGTGAGTGTAAACAAAAAATAATTTAATAACGAAATTGTCGAAATGAAATCAGTAATCACCAGCATCATTTTTCTTTTTTCAATTTTATTTGTCAATGCGCAAAACGGCCACGAGCTCTGGCTCCGGCCCGTGAAAGCAAATCCGGTAACGGTTGTTTGCAAAAAAAATTCCCCTACCTTATCCATTGCTGTTGAGGAATTGAAAGAAAGATGGCTTGGCGAGGCTAACGCTTCTGTTACGCTGGTCATCAAAAAAGATAAAGCATTAAAAAGTGATGGTTTCCGGCTTGAAAAAAATTCGGTGCAGGCTAACACAGATGCCGGTATTTTGTATGGTGTGTATGAGCTGCTTCGTCGTCAGCAAACCAGTGAACCGATAAATAATGAGATTTCTAATCCTTCTTATGAAGTTCGCATTTTAAATCATTGGGACAATCTGAATGGAACGATCGAACGCGGTTATGCAGGCAATTCAATTTTCTGGAGAAAAGAAGATCCTTTCACCGTTACAGATAATGACAAAAAACTTTGGCAGGAATATGCACGTGCCAACGCTTCCATCGGCATCAATGCTTCGGTGTTGGATAATGTGAATGCTTCGCCATTAATATTGAGCACCGATTATCTGAATCGTGCAAAAGAGATTGCGAATGTGTTGCGGCCTTATGGAATCAAAGTTTATCTGGCCGTAAATTTTGCATCGCCTTCAACATTGGGAAAATTAAAAACTGCCGACCCGCTTGATAAAGAAGTTATCGCCTGGTGGAAAGAAAAAGTAAAAGAAATTTATGGTTTGATACCTGACTTCGGAGGTTTCCTGGTGAAAGCCAGCAGCGAAGGACAACCTGGCCCACAAAACTACGGACGCTCACATGCCGACGGCGCCAACATGCTGGCTGATGCGCTGAAGCCTTACGGTGGAATTGTAATGTGGCGGGCGTTTGTATATTCCTCAAATAATGAAGACCGGGCCAAGCAAGCCTACGATGAATTTATGCCGCTGGATGGAAAGTTCAGGGACAATGTGATCATACAGGTAAAAAATGGCCCGATAGATTTTCAGCCGCGAGAGCCATTCAGTCCTTTATTTGGAGCAATGAAAAAAACTTCTGTGATGCCGGAATTCCAGGTTACGATGGAATATCTTGGCCATGCAAATTATCTCGTGTTTTTATCCACCATGTGGGAAGAATGTTTGAAAAGTGATACGTACCAACAGGGCAAAGGCAGTACGGTGGCACGTTGTACAGACGGAAGTATTTATCCTCAAAAATATACTGCGATTGCGGGCGTTTCCAATGTTGGTTTGGATACCAATTGGAACGGCCATCAATTCAACCAGGCCAACTGGTATGCATTTGGAAGGCTCGCGTGGGATAATACTTTAAAAAGTGAACAGATCGCGGACGAATGGATAAAGCTTACTTTTTATAATGCGCCGTCTCAAAAATCCAATGAATCAAATTATGCTACAGACTGGAATAAAAGTTTTCTTCAACCCGTAAAAAAGATGATGTTGGAAAGTCGTGAAGCTGCAGTAAATTTTATGACGCCGCTTGGGCTTCATCATATCATGTCAGCCAGAGGCCACTATGGTCCTGGTCCCTGGTGGGCGCCAAAGGGGATACGGCCCGAATGGACGCCGCCTTATTATCATCATGCGGGAGCCGATGGCATTGGCTTTGACCGCACCATCACCGGAAGTGACGCCGTGAGTCAATATCATGAACCATTGGCTTCGGAATTTAATAATGTAGCAACATGTCCCGAAAAATTATTGTTGTGGTTTCATCACTTACCCTGGGATTACAAAATGAAAAACGGCCGGACGTTGTGGGATGATTTGTGTTATCATTATGAAGAAGGAGTGAACCAGGTTCGTGAGTTTCAAAAAGTTTGGGATAAAGCCGGCCCTTATGTAGATAGCACGCGCTTTATGGAAGTGCAGCGCAAATTACGGACACAGGAAATGAACGCGCTTTTATGGAAAGATGCATGCACGTTGTATTTCCAGCAGTTCAGCAAAATGCCCATTCCTTATGAATTAGAAAGGCCGGTGCACAACCTTGACGAAATGATGTGGAATGACAGGGGTGATGGGCGTTCGCATTAGAAAGAATAGAAATATTTTCTAATGTGAATTCTTTTTATAAAACCCTTTGTGCCATTAGAAAAAAAACAGGTTAGGATTAACTTGAATGAGCGCAAAATCATTTTCTCACGGCTTTTAAACCTTAGTAGAATAGCATATAAATGATTTTTATTACCTTATTACCTTATTCTTAGAAAGATATTTTATTGATAAGCTAATAAGGTTTTTTAAATATTGTTGATATTTTCTACTAAGGTTACAGAAGCTCAATAAAATGGTAGTTTTTTCCCGTTTGACTAATCTTATAAAATGAAATCAATTTGAATAAATTAAGTTGATACATTCGCAACCAGATGCCATCCTCGATGTTTTATGAAAAATAAAAATCTTGTTTATTTGTTCGTTTACTGTATTTGGTTCATGACCTTTCCGTGTAAAGAGAAAAATAAAAATCAACTCTTTTCTTTTTTATCTTCAAAAGAATCCGGCATTGATTTTTCAAACAATATTGATGAGGCAAAATTGAAAGGCGGTGCGCTCAATGAGTTTGGGTATATGGGCGGAGGCGTTGGTATTCTTGATGTAAACAATGATGGATTAAAAGATATTTTCTTTGGCGGAAACCAGGTCAGCAGCAGGTTGTATTTAAATAAAGGCGAAAATCATTTTGAAGATATTACCCAAAGCGCCGGCGTTTCAACTAACGATTGGATAAGCGGCGTCAGCGTTGTGGATATTAACAACGATGGATATGATGATATCTATCTCTGCACCTATGGCGACTCATCGGGCAGGCGCTCTCATAATTTGTTATTCATCAATCAACACAACAATACCTTCAAAGAAGAAGCGGCTCGGTACGGACTTGCTGATACCGGCTACTCCACCCAGGCGGTATTTTTTGATTATGATAAAGATGGCGACCTGGATATGTATTTGTGCAATTATATGTTGAATGTTTCCTATTCGGCCAATTATCTTTTTCCAAAAAACCTATCCGGAAATTCCCCGGCTAATGACAGGTTATATCGAAATGATGGAAACAAAAACGGATTGAAACATCCAGTGTTTACTGATGTTTCAAAGGAAGCGGGTATTAAAGAAGATGGTTATGGTTTAGGCGTTTCTGTTTCGGATTTTAATATGGATGGCTGGCCTGATATTTATGTGAGTAATGATTTTGTTTCCAATGATGATTTTTGGCTGAATAACAGGAACGGCACATTTACCAATGCACTTGACCGTTCTACAAAACACCAGAGCTACAGCAGCATGGGCATTGATGCCGCAGATATCAACAATGACGGGAACATTGATTTTGCAACGGTAGATATGATGCCCGAAGATAATTTCCGCAAAAAGCGGATTTATTCTTTCATGAATTACGACCGGTATCAGCAGGAAAGACAGATGGGATATTCGCCGGAATTTTCACGCAATGTGCTGCAATTAAATAATGGCAATTATTATCGCGGCGATACCGCCTTTCCTTTCTTCAGCGAGATAGGAAAGCTTGCAGGCATCAGCGAAACAGACTGGAGCTGGAGTATTTTATTCGCGGATTTTAATAATGACGGTTTTAAAGATTTGCATATTACCAACGGCATTGGCAGAGATTTTATTAATGCTGATTTTATCAACTTTAGTAAAACTGCGCGCAACGCAGCCTCAGAAGAAGAATCAAAAAAAATGCTCAATGATAAAATTGTGTCGCTGGGCCACGTGGAATTATCAAATTATTTGTACCTGAATAACGGCAATTACACTTTCACCAATATCACTGATTCTTCAGGCATTAAAGAAAAATCTTTATCTACGGGCGCTGCTTATGCAGACCTTGATAATGACGGCGACCTTGATTTAATTGTGAATAATATCAATCAAAAAGCTTTCATATTAATCAACAATGAAAATCAACCGGGCAAACCGGAAATCAATCATAGTCTTAGTTTTATATTACACGGAGATAGTTTAAATAAAAAAGGATTTGGTACTAAAGTATTTGTGTATGCAAATGGGAAAAAACAAGTGCAGGAAGAATACCCTGTGCGCGGTTATTTGTCATCTGTTGATACAAAACTTTTATTTGGAACCGGCAAAAACAAAATGATTGATTCTGTTGTTGTTGTTTGGCAAAATGATAAGAAAGAAGTTTTACAAAATCTAAATGCAGATTCTACCTACAATTTATTTCAAAAAAATGCGACAGTGAATTGGCAGCCTTTGATTCCAAATATTCATCGGCAAATTTTTTACGATGTCACGGATTCTGTAAATGCGTTGTACAAGCATATTGAAGTGCCGTTTAATGATTATGAAGAACAACCATTGCTGCCGCAAAAATATTCTCAATTAGGCCCGTTCATTTCAACAGGCGATATGAATAATGATGGCAAAACTGATTTTTATATAGGCGCGGGATTCAATTCATTGCCAAAGATTTTTTTACAAACAAGCAACGGAAAATTTTCAGGAAAAAACTTTACCCTCGGTTCGCCTTTTGAAGAAGAGGAAGGCAGCGCGTTATTTGATGCCGACGGCGATGGAGATTTGGATTTATTGATTACTTATGGCGATATGCGTTTCAGCGATACGTCACAATATTATCAGCCGCGTTTGTATCTGAATGATGGTAAGGGAAATTTTACTTTAAGTCCAAATGCAATTCCTGAGAATGTAAGAACCATTGCGGGTTGCGTGGCAGTAGCCGACTATAACGGTGATGGACAAACGGATATTTTTATTGGTGGCCGCGTGTCGAAAGAATATCCTTTATCTCCATCTAGTTTTTTGTTGCAAAACAACAAAGGAATTTTTACAGATGTTACCAATAAAGTTTGTCCTGAATTGTCGAAAGCCGGAATGATTACTGCAGCCCAATGGGTAGATTTGGATGATGACAAACATCCTGATTTAGTGATTGCAGGAGAATACATGCCCATCCGCTTTTTTAAAAATAACGGAACAAATTTTTCAGAAATTACTTCATCTACTGGTTTGGAAAACATGAATGGTTTATGGCGCAGCCTTATTGCAACCGATGTAGATGGTGATGGCGATATAGATTTTATTGCGGGAAATTTAGGATTGAATAATATTTACAATGCTTCCGCAAAATACCCGATGAAATTATATGCAGACGACATTGATAATAATGGGAAAATCGACCCGCTTTTATTTTATTATGTCAAAGATGAAAATGGAGACAGGAAATTATTTCCATCAATAAGCCTTGAGAAGCTAGTTGCTAATATTCCGGTAATGAAAAATAAATTCTCATCGAATAAAGAATTTGCAAAAGCAACGCCGGATGAAATTTTTACAGACAGTAAAAATTTGCAGATTTTAACCTGCAATGAAACACGAAGTTGCTGGCTGGAAAATAAAGGCAATGGGAAATTTGTAAAGCATATATTGCCCGTGGAAGCCCAGTTTGCGCCGGTAAATGCCATTGTTTGCGAAGATATGGATGGCGATGGTATCAAAGATATTTTGCTGGCAGGCAATGAATATGAAACCGAAGTAATGACGGGCCGATACGATGCCTCTTATGGGTGTTTCCTGAAGGGGAAAAACAATAAAGAATTTCAATTTTTTTCTCCTTCGATAACTGGTTTCAAAATAGATGGCGATGTAAAGGATATGAAGATGATTTCAAATAGTAAGAACGAAAAATTAATTCTTGTTGCGGTGAATAATGATTCATTAAAAGTTTTCAGGTGCCAATGAATGCCCTGGAACCTGGCAGAAACATTTTAAATTGAATAAAATCCTGCTGCATTTGCTATAATAGGCAGATTAAAACAGTGGACGAATAAATAATTTTATTTTGCTCTTACCGGGCAGGCAGATTCCTACACAAAGTTTACCAGGTCATTTTACTTTTAAAAATCCTAATAAACCGAGCCAGTCGCCAAATCTATCAATCCATGTGTCGGTAGGAATATCCTGTTGATGCATTCCGAAACCATGGCCTCCTTTTTCATAAATATGTATTTCAGCAGGTTTTTTTGAAGCAAGCCATTTTGAATACAGGTCAACGCTGTGCGAAGCCAGCCCCAAGCCATCATCTGTAGCCGCCGCCACAAATAAAGGCGGCGCATCATCAGCTACCGTCCCTTGTAATGAAGGCGGCATAAAAGCATAGACAGGCGCAACAAAATCAGGACGATTTTCAGGAGTGTAGTTAAAGGCCGCTGATGCCGCCACCGTGCCACCGGCAGAGAAACCCATGATGCCTATTTGCGCAGGGTTGATTCCATATTCTGCTGCATGTGTA
>JBIQMJ010000010.1:0-29552 GCA_044463445.1 Segetibacter koreensis | reverse complement strand
CACAAAATATTATTCTTAGCTTATTCCCGGATTAGTACTTTTAGGAAAACTCCAGCTGGTAATAACCTTAGAATTCTTTTACAAAACAATCAATTGTTTGAAATAATTTTGTAAAAAACAAAAAATAAATTTGTTGATTTCAATTTCTCACTTACTTTTGCGCAGCAATGACATTCGAAAAAGCAAATACCGGATTCTTTTATTTTAGCTTCTATTTTAGAAATAGACCGGGATGCCTTTGCTAAAACTGAAATAATAAAATAGCAATAAAAAATCCCGGCACAAATCGCCGGGATTTTTGTTTATATGAACAAAAAAATAGCCATACAGGGTTTTGAAGGCAGCTTTCACCAGGCAGCCGCCCGCCGGTTTTTCGGAAATGATGTAGAAGTGATCTGTTGCTCTACTTTTCGCGATGTAGTAAAAATTGCTGATGATAAAGGCAGGAGCAATGGAGGGTTGATGGCCATTGAGAATTCAATCGCAGGAAGCATCTTACCGAATTACAATCTTTTGCAAAGAAGCAATTTAAAAATTACCGGTGAAGTGTATTTGCAGGTAAACCAACATTTAATGGTGAACCCCGGTGTAACACTTGAAGATATCAGGGAAGTTCATTCTCACCCGATGGCATTGCTGCAATGCACAGAATTCCTTGAAAAATATAACTGGAAATTAATTGAAACGGAAGATACTGCATTAAGCGCTCAACTGGTACACCTGCATAAAAGCAAACATGTGGCCGCTATCGCCGGGGAACTGGCTGCTGAACTTTTTCATTTGAATATGATTGCTCCCAATATTCATACACAAAAAAATAATTATACCCGTTTTTGGGTTTTGGAAAATGCGGATACTATCAGGGAGATAAACGATGCCAACAAAGCGTCATTAATATTTCAGACAGATCATACAAAAGGAAGCCTTGCAAAAGTGCTGACCAAAATTTCTGAAGGAGATGTGAACCTAAGCAAGTTGCAATCTATGCCAATTCCCGGCAGTGATTGGAAATATTCCTTTCATGCGGATTGTGAGTTTACCAACCTGGACCAATTAAAAAAGGTATTGGAAAATATCAAACCTTTTACTGCCGACGTAAAAGTATATGGCGTTTATAAAAACGGGAAAAATGCGTGAAGTAGTAAAATAAATAAAATGAAAACAACATTCGAAAATAAAATGGAAAAGAAGATTGCGAAAGTGGCTAATCGCCTTTCCGGAGTAAAGGAATATTATTTTTCGACAAAGCTGAGGCAGATAGATGACATGAATAAGGCGGGAAAGAACGTGATCAACCTGGGAATAGGAAGCCCTGATCTTCCTCCTCATCCTGAGGTGATTAAGACCCTCACTGAAGAAGCTGCAAAGCCAGACGTGCATGGATATCAGAATTATAAAGGAAGCCCTGTGTTAAGAAATGCAATTTCCAAATGGTATAAAAAATGGTATGAAGTGGATCTTGATCCCGGTACTGAAATATTGCCATTGATCGGAAGCAAAGAAGGCATCATGCATATTTGTATGACTTACATCAACCCCGGAGATGTGGTTTTAATTCCGAATCCGGGCTATCCTACTTACAGAAGTGCTGCAACAATTGCGGGCGCTAATGTTCAGGTTTACACGCTAAAGGAAGAAAATTACTGGCTTCCGGATTTTGATGAATTGGAAAAAAGTGATCTTGAAAATGTAAAGCTCATGTTTGTAAATTATCCGCAAATGCCTACCGGACAGTTACCCACACACGAAATGTTTGCCGGTTTAATTTCATTTGCCAAAAAGCATCATATCCTTATTATTCACGACAATCCTTATAGCTTTATTTTGAATGACCATCCAATGAGTTTATTAGGTATTGACGGTGCAAAAGAGGTAGTAATTGAATTAAATTCTTTCAGCAAAAGTCATAATATGGCGGGCTGGAGAGTAGGAATGCTTAGCGGCGCAAAAGAAAGAATTGAAGAAGTATTGCGCTTCAAAAGTAATATGGACAGCGGTATGTTTCTTCCGCTGCAATTGGCTGCAGCAAAGGCTTTGGAGCTGGAACAGGAATGGTACGATTCTGTGAATGCCGTATACAGTAAAAGAAGAAAAAAGGTCTTTTCTTTATTGAATTTATTGAAATGCAGCTTCAATGAAAACCAGGCAGGATTGTTTGTCTGGGCCTCCATTCCCGGAAAATATAAAGACGGTTTTGAATTGAGCGATGAGATTTTAGAAAAGGCTAATGTCTTTATTACTCCCGGTGGAATTTTTGGAAGTGCGGGAGATAAGTATGTAAGAGTAAGCCTTTGTACCAAAGAAGAAAAACTGGACGAGGCTATCAACAGAATTCAGAAAACTAAAAATTGAATTGATAAATTATATGTTTGATAATGTAACGATAGTGGGTGTTGGATTGATCAGTGGTTCGTTTGCGCTTGCTTTGAAAGATAAGGGCTTTGCTAAGAATATAATTGGCGTCAGCCGGACAAAGGAAAGCATTGATAAAGCCCTGTACCTGGGTATCATTGATGAAGCATTGCCATTAGAAGCTGCTGTTCAGAAGAGTGATTTCATATATGTCGCCATTCCTGTCGATGTTACTATTCCGGTAACACTTCAGATAATGGATCTTATAACAGATCGACAAATTGTTGCTGATGCCGGATCCACCAAATATGTCTTATGCAAGGCATTGGAAAATCATGCGAAACGGGAAAGATTTGTGGCGACTCATCCTATGTGGGGAACAGAATACAGCGGCCCTGAAGCCGCTGTGAGAGAAGCTTTCAGCGGAAGATCCTGTGTGATATGTGAAAGGGATAAAAGTAATAAGGAAGCCGTTGAAGCGGTAGAGAATCTTTATAAAGCGCTTGGGATGAACATCGTTTATATGAATGCGGAAAGTCATGATACCCATGCGGCGTATGTGAGCCATATTTCGCACATTACCTCTTTTGCCCTGGCGAACACGGTTTTGGAGAAAGAAAAAGAGGAGGATGCTATTTTTGAATTGGCGGGCGGCGGTTTTGAAAGTACGGTCCGCCTTGCAAAAAGTAATCCTTCCATGTGGGCGCCCATTTTTATGCAAAACAGGGAAAATGTGCTGGATGTTTTAAATGAACATATTTCTCAATTAAGAAAATTTAAAAGTTGCCTCGAAAAAGAAAATTATGAATATCTGAAAGAACTTATGGAAAACGCCAATAAAATATCAAGGATTATAAAATAGAAAAGAAGTAAACATATCAACCATAAAAATTTTTAAAATTAATTTTACAATGCAAACAGAAACAAAAACAATGAAAGATGTAATGAAGGAAAAATGGAACAAACGGCCATTGATCATAAGCGGTCCTTGCAGTGCTGAAACCGAAGAACAGGTAATTGAAACTGCCACACGGCTTGCAAAAACCGGTAAAGTAGATATGCTCCGTGCGGGTATCTGGAAACCGCGTACCAAGCCGGGAATGTTTGAAGGAATTGGTGTCAAAGGATTGCCATGGCTTGCCAATGCAAAAAAAGTTTCAGGGCTTCCGATTGCAGTAGAAGTAGCCACAGCCAAGCATGTGGAAATGGCTTTGCAATTTGACGTGGACCTTCTTTGGATAGGTGCGAGAACCACAGTGAATCCTTTTAGCGTGCAGGAAGTGTGTGATGCGTTGAGAGGAGTGGATGTGCCGGTTTTGATAAAAAATCCGATCAATCCGGACCTTGAATTATGGAGCGGCGGAATTGAACGCCTGCAAAAAGTGGGAGTGAAAGAAATCGGAATGATCCATCGCGGATTTTCTAATTATGGAAATACAGAATTCCGAAATGCACCGATGTGGCATTTGCCGATTGAAATGAAAAGAAGGTTTCCCGAAATGCTTATCATTTGTGACCCGTCACATATATGTGGTAACAGGACCGGCTTGCAGGAGATCGCTCAAAAAAGTATTGATCTTGATTTTGGAGGATTGATGATTGAATCACACATTGATCCGGATAAAGCCTGGAGCGATGCCAAACAGCAAATTACACCTGAAAGATTGTCTGACATGCTGGGCGAATTAAAATGGCGCCTGGAAAATACGGATCAAAAAGAATTTGTTACGGCGCTTGCCAAATTGCGTGAACAAATTAATCAGGTGGATGATGAAATCATGGCGCTTTTGGGGCAACGTATGAAAATTTCCAACCAAATTGGCGAATATAAAAGAGAAAATAACATCACTATTTTGCAAACCAACCGCTGGAATGAAATTCTTGCCAAGGCTTTTGCAAAGGGTGAAAGACTTGATTTAAGTAAAGATTTTATAACCAAATATTTTGATGCGGTGCATATGGAAAGTATCAATCATCAGAATAAAATAATGAATGAAGAATAAGAAGATGATTGAAAAAAAATACCAGTTTTCCAAAGAGAGTGTAAAAGTATATTTCGATGCCGGCTTTGAGGCATTGCAGGAATTGACCGATAAAGAAAATGCAATTCTCATCACTGATGAGAATGTTTTTTCTAACCAACCAGGAAGATTTGATGGATGGAAAACCATTGTGTTGAAAGCGGGGGAAAAATTTAAAAATCAAAAAACGGTTGATGAAATTGTGAACCGTTTGATAGAATTAAATGCTGACCGGCAAACTTTCATCATCGGCGTGGGTGGTGGGGTAATCACGGACATCACAGGTTTCGCCGCATCTGTGTACATGCGTGGTTTAAAATTTGCTTTTGTGCCTACAAGTATCCTGGCTATGGTAGATGCAAGCATTGGAGGGAAAAATGGTATTGATGTGGGCGTATATAAAAACCTGGTTGGCGTTATCAACCAGCCTCAATTCTTATTATTCGATTATACATTTCTGGAAACACTCCCGGAAAAAGAATGGATCAATGGATTTGCGGAAATTATCAAACATGCCTGTATAAAAGATGTAAATATGTTTGATTTTCTGAAAGAAAAATCCCTTGATTACTTTCGTTCTTCTTTGGAAAATATTGGCAAGCTTGTTCAGCAAAATGTAGAAATAAAATACAATATTGTTGCAAACGATGAACGTGAAACGGGAGACAGGAAATTGCTGAATTTTGGGCATACCCTTGGGCATGCCATTGAAAATACAGCAAACCTTCCTCATGGAAGCGCTATCAGCATTGGCATGATGGCTGCCTGCTATATTTCTGAAACAATAAACAGTTTTTCAAAAGTGGAGACTGAAAAAATTAAGGAATTAATTTCTCAATACCATCTCCCGGTTTCGTTTGAAACGGATAAGGAAAAAGCCTGGGAAATTTTATTGCACGATAAAAAGAAATCAGGGAATGATATGAACTTTATTGTGCTTGATGAAATAGGAAAAGCATCTGTAAAAAAAATCCCCTTGCCGCAACTCAGAGAAATATTTTATTCTCTTTCTTAATTCACCATTGACGATTCACTATGAATATAACAATAACCCCATCACGGGTTTCCGGAAAAATAAAAGTGCCACCTTCAAAAAGCTCCATGCAACGGGCCTGCGCTGCAGCGCTGATTACGCCCGGAACAACCATTATCGATAATTTCGGGAATAGTAATGATGAAAAAGCTGCGCTTGATATTATTGCCAAACTTGGCGCTACCATAAATAAGTTAAGTAACGAACTGGCAATTACTTCCAATGATTTTATTTTCCGTTCGCAGTTTCCTGAAAAAAGTGTGATTGTAAATGTTGGGGAAAGTGGTTTGTCCATGCGGATGTTTGCGCCAATTGCCGGGCTTTTTAATTTCGATATTATTTTCACCGGTGAAGGAAGTATTTTAAAAAGGCCTATGAATTTTTTTGATGAAATTCTTCCTCTTCTTGATGTTGAAGTGCATTCCAACGAAGGGAAATTACCGGTTACTTTGCGTGGGCCACTTCATCCCAAAAATATTACAGTAGATGGATCATTGAGTTCTCAATTTTTGACGGGGCTTTTGTTTGCTTTTGCAAAAGCGTGTACGGCTCCCGTTAGTATCACTGTAAAAAATTTGTCGAGCAGGCCTTACATTGACCTAACCATCTCTGTTCTTAAATTTTTTGGGTTTAATATTGAAAATCAGAATTATGAGGTATTTACAATTTTTCCAAGGCAGCCTTTGCCATCTCACAGCATAAAATATACGGTGGAGGGGGATTGGAGCAATGCCGCATTTTTGCTGGTTGCAGGTGCTATCGCTGGTGAGGTAACGCTTTCAGGCGCTGACCTGAATTCATCGCAAGGTGATAAAAATATTATGGAGGCGCTGTATGATTGCGGCGCTGGCGTAACTATCCATAATAAGGAAATTACCGTAAAGAAAAATCAGTTGAAGGCATTTCAATTTGATGCTACTCATTGTCCCGATTTATTTCCGCCGCTGGTGGCGCTTGCTTCTTATTGCAAAGGAACCACCACTATTAAAGGTGTTACTCGCCTTTTGTTTAAAGAAAGCAACAGGGCCATTGCACTCCGTGATGAATTTAAAAAAATGAAAGTTGAAATAGAACTGAATGGAGACCTGATGCAAATTCATGGAGGAAAAGAAGTGAAAGGAGCGAATGTTTCTTCACACAATGATCATCGCATTGCCATGGCTACGGCCGTGGCCGCGCTTGGAGCCAAAGGAAATATGATCATAAGCGATGCACAGGCAGTAAAAAAATCTTATCCTGATTTTTATAAAGATATTGCATCCATACAAGCCCGTAAATGATATTCAGTAATAACAATTTTAGATAATCGTTTAGTAAGCAAATGAATTTTTATGATATTTATTTTTGAATGCCAGGTTGCTGATGCAACAATTGTATGTCAAAAGATGTCTATTATTGCAAATACTGTCCGTTCTTTGCATTCTGCAAAAAAATGGCAACATTAAATCTTCAAGTTTAATTTAAAATGTCTTATACTGTAGCAATTACCGGCAGGCCTAATGTTGGCAAGAGTACTTTTTTTAACCGCATGCTGGAAGAAAGAAAATCAATTGTTGACGATTTGAGCGGAGTAACCCGCGACCGGCAATATGGCGTGGCAGAATGGGCTGGCAAATCTTTTAACCTGATTGATACGGGAGGTTTTGTGGCTGACAGCAACGACATTTTTGAGCGCGAAATCCGCAAGCAGGTGCATATTGCTATTGCCGAATCGAATGCCATTATTTTTATGGTAGATGTAACCACAGGCGTTACTAATCTGGATCAGCAAATGGCCGAGATGCTTCGCCGCTCACCAAAGCCGGTTTACCTTGTGGTGAATAAAGTGGATAATTACAATCGGGAACTTGAGGCGGCAGAATTTTACAGCCTTGGGTTTGAAAAAATATTTTTTCTTTCTTCCATCAGCGGCTCCGGTACAGGAGAGTTGCTTGATGATGTATGCTCAAGAATTCCGGATGAAAAGTTAGAAGAACATCCTGATGTTCCAAAATTTGCAATTATAGGCCAGCCGAATGTGGGCAAGTCTTCCTTGCTCAATGCGCTTACGGGCCAGGAGCGGACGATTGTAAGTGAAATTGCAGGAACCACCAGGGACGCCATTCATACCACTTATAATCTTTTCAATAAAGAATTTATTTTGATTGATACAGCCGGTATCAGGCGTAAGAAAAAAGTGAGCGAAGATTTGGAATTTTATTCTGTAATACGCGCTATCAGCGCTGTTGATGAGGCTGATGTTTGTATTCTGTTGCTTGATGCGGAAAAAGGAATCACTGCGCAGGATTTGAATATATTCTCCCTGGCTGCCAAAAAAGGAAAAGGGATAGTAGTGTTGGTGAATAAGTGGGATGTGGTCAAAAAAGAAACCAACACGGCAAGGGATTATGAAAAATCATTGAAACAAAAACTGGCGCCTTTTAATGATGTTCCAATTCTTTTTATTTCCGCCACGGAAAAACTGCGGATCTTCCAGGCGATGGAAGCTGCACTAAAAGTATACGCCAACAGGATGCAAAAAATACCTACTTCAAAGTTGAATGAAGTAATGCAAAAGGCGATGGAATCATACCATGCGCCAGTAGTGAGAGGCCATGCAGTCAAAATAAAATTTGTTACCCAATTGCCAACGGCGGTTCCATCTTTCGCTTTTTCCTCTAATTATCCTAACGCCATAAAGACACCGTATAAGAATTACCTGGAAAACCAGTTGAGAGAAAATTTTGATTTTACAGGAGTTCCTATCCGGATCTTTTTCAGGAAAAAATAAGAATTGATAATATTTCTTTGCCCACTGAGGGTAACTTGTTTACTAATGTGGAAGCTTGGGTTTTAGATAACCATAAACCCAGGTACCGGCAAGAGCGCTGATTAACGTAAGAATGGCAATGCTTAAACCACTCCCGATTTGAACGTAAATAGGTCCCGGGCAGGTTCCGGTCATTGCCCATCCAATTCCAAAAATCATTGAGCCAAAAATAGTTCCGAGGTTGAATTTCTTTTTGCCAATTACAACTGGCTCGCCATCTATGGTTTTGATGTGGAATTTTTTAATCAGCCAAACGCAAAAAGCTGCGGTAGGCACCGCTGTCATAAAAATTCCAAATATCTGGAAACCCTGGAAATGAAACATCTCCTGCATCCTGAACCATGAAACTGCATCAGATTTTATAAGTGTGATTCCAAAAATGATCCCAATCAATAGGAATAAAATATTTTTCTTTTTCATTTATTTAAGAAGTAAGGGTATAATAAAATTTGAAGTTAAAATGCCAGTGGTGAAAAATAAGATCACCGCTACCAGAGAAGGCCATTGGAATGTGGCTAAACCAAAGATTCCATGACCACTTGTACATCCCTGGCCATAGCGGGTTCCAAAGCCAACAAGGAAGCCTCCGCCAACAACGATCAAAAGATGTTGCCAGGTGAGCAATTGTGCCCAGCTAAAAATTTCAGGAGGTAAAATTTGATGAATGCTTGAAATGCCTTGTTCTGCCAGGGTTTTTTGAGTGGCCTCCGAGAGAGGCATGGGCGTTTCAGGTTTTAATAAAACACCTCCGATAAAACCTCCGATAAGCAGGCCTGCCGCAAAATATAAATTCCATGCCTGTTCCTTCCAGTTATATTTTAAAAAAGAAACGTTCCCGGGAAAACACATGGCGCAAACTTGCCGTAAGCTACTGGAAATGCCCAACATTTTATTTCCGATGAGTAAAAGAGCAGGGACTGAAAGTCCGATAATTGGCCCGGCCACATACCAGGGCCAGGGCTGACGAAGAAAATCTAAGAGATCCAAAGTATAATTTTTTAGGATGCAAAATTATTCAAAAGCTGCCAGATAATTCTTCTTAAAAAAGATAATGTTCTACCTACTCACTCAAAAAATGAATTTTTTTTATTAAAAAATATGAATCACATTGAGAAATTTATAAAGCTCAAAGGGGATTTTAAAATAAGTAATTCAAAGTATTAAGGGTATTTTATTAAAACCGGAAGTATTACCTTAGCTTTATCTGGTTGGCATTGGATGTGAAATTGACCTCTATAGCTTCAACACGAATTTCCAAATATCTTTGACAAAATGATCGTTCGTTTTAGAAATTTGTCACTCAGAGCCAAATTATTTTTGCTCGGACTAATTCCGGTGGTGTTCCTCATGTATTTTTCTGTGATAATTTATAGGGAAAAATCTCAAAAGGTAGAATATTTGGGAGGGTATATCGAGCACATACAACAATCTCAAAACATCGCGGGGTTAGTGGCTGAATTAACAAGGGAACGGCGTTACAGCTATTTTTATATACTGGGAGATTCTACATATGACCGGCTTTTGCTCCACCGTGAAAGAACTGATTCTATTCTTATGTTGCTTCAAAAAAGTAAAGATCCGTCCTTTATTAATTTCCCGCAATATACTTTTTTAGATAACCTGGATTCTGCAAGACATGAAATTGATTCTTTTAAAATGACGACTAATGGCGTAATGAATTTTTATACCGATGCAATTTTCAGGCTCAATTTGCTGGTCTCCACATTTCCTGTTAATACTTTTCTTAAGCCGGTATATAGTGAACTCATGGCGCAAAAAAAACTATCTGACATGATCACTTATTTAGGGATCATCCGGACAAATATTTTTAATTTGCTGCTGAACAAAAAATATGTCAATGAAACTTTATTTGGAACCATGGGAGTTTATAAAGTTTTTTACTCTTATGAAAAAGAATTCCTGTTGAAGGCGCCTGCTACTGCTGTTCACGAATATTACCAGCGAAAAAGAGGAACAGATTATGGAGAAACACTTAATTATATCAACAGGGTTTTTCAAACGTTTAAAATTGACAGTACTTTTAATTCGGGTCAGTTTTGGCAAATTTCTACAAATGCCATGATCAATCTAAGGCAGCAGCAATTACACCTTTGGAAAAATGCCAACGATAGAATGCTTCAAATATATCAGCACGAAAAGGGTGCTCAAAAAAGGACCATTTTATTTATATTTTTCGCAATATTACTGGTAATCGGTTTTGTAATTTATGTGATCAATCACATTCATAAATTGCTGACTGAGATAAAACTGGCAGCCTCTAAAATATCTGTTGGATCAACAGGCCTGCATTTAAAGAAAATGCCAAAGGGAGTTATAGGGAATCTTGCTAAAAGTATTATTGAAATAGATAGAAATAATCTTGAACTGGCCAGGGCCGCAAGCCAGATAGGCAAGGGCAATTTTGAGGTAAAGATCACCCCACGAAGCGAACAGGACATTCTGGGTATTTCCATTGAAAAAATGCGTGACAACCTTCACGAGTTTGCTACGCAAAAAGATAAAATTCAGCGTGAGATGGAAAAGCTTATCTACAGAAGGGAAGAATTTTTCAGCATTGCCAGCCATGAACTAAAAACGCCTGTTACTTCGTTAAAAGCTTACACCCAATTGCTTCTGATGGATACGGAAGGGCAGATGGATACTCACCATAAAACAATGTTGAGAAGAATGGAGACACAGATCAGTAAACTGACTTCATTGATAAACGACCTTCTGGATTTCTCCAAAATTGAAAATGACCAACTTGTTTTAAATAAGGAATTATTTATCCTGAATGGCCTTATAACAGAAATTATTTCAGATATGCAACCCATCTGTTTACCTCAGAAAATTAAATTTAAAAATAATTTTACCGCTTCTGTTTATGGGGATAGGGAAAGAATACGGCAGGTTATTAGTAATTTCATCAGCAATGCCAATAAATATGCTTCTAAAAGTAACGAGATCCTTATTACTATTGACCGAAATGGAGACAATGTAATTTGTTCAGTTCAGGATTTTGGAAAAGGAATAAATGAAGAAGAACAGGACAAAATATTTGAAAGATTTTACCGGGTATCAGGCACTAATTTAAATACTTTTCCCGGACTTGGACTGGGGCTATACATCTGCAAAAAAGTGATAGAACAGGAAGGTGGCAAAATTGGCGTTGAGAGTGAGCCAGGAAAAGGAAGTACTTTTTATTTTGAGTTGTCTCTTGCCGGGGGGCTTACCACAATACCTGAAAATTATTATGAATGAGGTAACTATAGTGGGCCAATAAAAAACCGGAATTATTATTTTGCCTCTTTTAATCTCTCCTTTATATCAAGATGAAACCGCCTTGCATAATCTTTTGCTACATCGTATCCCGCGTCTGCATGCCGGATAATTCCAAGACCGGGATCATTTCTTAAAACACGGCTAAGCCTTAGTGCAGCCTCTTCAGTTCCATCAGCAACAATCACCATTCCTGCGTGAATACTATATCCCATTCCCACACCGCCGCCATGATGAAGGCTTACCCAACTTGCTCCTCCGGCTGTATTCACCAATGCGTTTAGAACCGGCCAGTCAGCCACGGCATCGCTTCCATCGGGCATGGATTCCGTTTCACGGTTAGGGCTGGCCACGGAGCCCGTGTCTAAATGATCGCGACCAATTACGATCGGAGCTTTTACTTTTCCGGTTCTCACCAATTCATTAAATGCAAGGCCGGCCTTTTCTCTTTCTCCCTGGCCAATCCAGCAAATACGGGCAGGCAATCCCTGGAAAGCGACTTTTTCCTGCGCCATTTTTATCCACCGGATCATTCCTTCATTTTCAGGAAAAAGGCTCATCATAACGGTATCGGTTACACGAATATCTTCCCGGTCGCCACTTAATGCAGCCCATCGAAAAGGGCCTTTGCCTTCGCAAAAAAGCGGGCGGATATATGCCGGAACAAAGCCGGGAAAATCAAAAGCATTTTTTAAACCGGCTTCGTGTGCGCGTGCCCGTAAGTTATTGCCATAATCGAAAGTAACAGTTCCTTTTTTTTGGAATTCAAGCATTAGCGCTACCTGTTTCTTCATACTTTGATAGGAAAGTTCAATGTATTTCTCAGAATTGGTTTTGCGCAATTGATTGGCTTCTTCAAAAGAAATAGTATGGGGGTAATATCCAACCAAAGGATCATGTGCAGACGTTTGATCCGTCAGGATATCGGGTGTAATATTTCGTTCAATCAACCTTTGTAAGAGGGTAACTGCATTACAATGAACTCCGATGCTCAGCGATTTCCCTTCTTGTTTAGCTTTGATCGCTTTGTCGATTGCTACGTCAATATCTTCCATCATATCATCAAGGTAACGGGTTTTAAGTCTTTTTTCTATTCTCGATTTATCTACTTCGGCTATGAGGCAAACTCCTTTGTTCATTGTAATGGAAAGTGGTTGAGCGCCGCCCATTCCGCCTAATCCTGCCGAAACGCTCAAAGTTTTTTTTAGTGAATTATTAAAATGTTTTTTGGCTACAGCAGCAAATGTTTCATAAGTTCCCTGGACAATCCCCTGGCTGCCAATGTAAATCCACGAACCAGCCGTCATCTGGCCAAACATCATCAATCCTTTTTTTTCTAATTCGTCAAAAACCTCCCATGTGGCCCATTTGGGAACCAACTGAGAATTGGAAATTAATATCCGGGGTGCATCCGGATGGGTTTTTAAAATCCCTACGGGCTTACCACTTTGAATCAGAAGTGATTCATCATTTTCCAAATCTTTCAAGGCTTTGATAATGAGATCGAGGCTTTCAAAATTCCTGGCCGCTTTACCGCGCCCTCCATACACAATCAATTCGTCTGGCTTTTCTGCTACTTCAGGGTTGAGATTGTTTAATAGCATTCTCAATGCCGCTTCCTGTATCCATCCTTTGCAGGAAATTTTTGTACCGGTGGGTGTTTTATATTTTATGGGATCGTAATGATTCATTTGTTCCATACAAACGTTTTTAGGATTCTGCATTCATATAATTCTTTTTTTATTTCTCCTGATGATTTCATAAAAATGTTTTATCTAATTTACCAATTCTAAATGGAACTCCTCAAATTATTCCCATGGGTATTCTCTCATAAATTCAATGGCATTTTCCAGGTCTTCGTGCAAAAAGCGGTCGTTTTTATTGAATGAAATTTTCTTTCTGAATTCTCTTACCAAAGTTTCAATTTCAGGAGAAGATTTTAATGGCCTTCTATATTCCAGCGCCTGCGCAGCAATTAATAATTCAATGGCCAAAACTTTTTCAACATTATTAATTACACGGTAACATTTTGTGGCTGCGTTGGCGCCCATGCTTACATGATCTTCCTGGTTGTTTGATGAAGAAATAGAATCTGTGGAGGCGGGTGAACACAATTGTTTGTTCTCGCTTACGATAGCCGCCGCTGTATATTGAGGGATCATTAATCCCGAATTGAGTCCTGAATTTTTTACCAAAAATAAAGGCAAATCTCTTTGCCCGCTCAATAACTGAAAGGATCTTCTTTCTGAAATATTGGCAATCTCGCTCAGTGCGATTGATAAAAAATCCATTCCTAATGCCAATGGCTGCCCATGAAAATTTCCCCCGCTTACAATTTTGTCCTCCCCGGGAAAAACATTTGGATTGTCAGTGACGGAATTAATTTCAATCAAAAAAGTATTCAGTACAAAATCGAAAGTATCTTTCGTAGCTCCATGCACCTGCGGAATACAGCGAAACGAATAGGGATCCTGTACCTGTGATCTTTTTGTAGAAAGGACCTCGCTGCCATTTAAAATGTCCCGTAATTGCGAAGCAACAAAAATTTGACCTTCATGGCCTCTTATTTCATGAAGTTTGGGATAAAGGCAATCAGCATTACAATTAAATGCGTCGAATGAAATGGCCGAAATGAGGTTGGCCCATGCCAACAATTTTTCAGCTTTCACTAAATTATACATTCCGTAAGCGCTCATGAACTGGGTTCCGTTTATCAATGCCAATCCTTCTTTACTTTGCAAGCTGACGGGCTGCCAATTAAATTTTTGCAAGGCTTCTTTTGAAGATAATTTTTTGCCATTGATCTTTACTTCTCCTTCGCCGATTAATGGCAGGCTCATGTGTGAAAGTGGCGCCAGGTCGCCGGAGGCGCCGAGCGATCCCTGTGTGTAAATGACAGGCAACACCTCATTATTGTGCATTTCCATCAGCCTTTTTACCACTTCGATGCCAATGCCTGAAAAGCCATAGCTCAATGATTTTATTTTGAGCATGATCATCATTTTCACAATTTCATCAGGCACTTCCTCTCCTAATCCACAGGCGTGCGACAACAGCAAATTGGTTTGTAGTTTTTTTAATTCCTCTTTTTCAATTTGAACATTTTGCAAAAAACCAAAACCGGTATTGATCCCATAAAATAATTCGTCTGACTGCGCAATTTTTTTGTTAAGGTATTGGCGGCATCTCACAATATCTTCATGAGCGGCGAAGGTGATAGAAACCAATTGATGATATTTTAAATAATTTTTTAACTGCTGAAAGGTGAGAGGGCTTTTATCAAGAGGAAGATAATTATACGTCATAAAAAAATAAATATTTTCAAATTTAGATAAAAATAAAACTCCTTTTCTTTCTCTTTAAACTGGATTTTGGTGAAGAGATTTTTTTTGTAAACGCACTTGTTTTAGCTATTTTATTTCTTTAACAAGAGATTATATTTGCAATTCTTAGAAACTAATAGCTTCGCTTTTGTCATGCATAGATTTTACCTGTTGTTTTTTATATTATTGTTATTCGAAAAGACAAGTCTTGCCCAGGATACTTTGCCTAAAATAACGGTAACTCAATTGGGGCCTAAGGTGCTTGTAAGCTGGAATAATCCATTTACCAATGTGACGAATATCAATGTTCAGAGATCTTCTGATAGTTTAAAAAATTTTACGACCATCGGCAGTTTGCTGGATGTAAGTCCGGGAATTAATGGTTTTGCGGATCCTAAAGAATTTATTCCTTCCGATCAATATTACAGGTTATTCATTTCATTTCATGGAGGCTCTTATATTTTTACGAAATCGCACCGGCCTGGTAAAGATACCTTGAGTGAATTGCCCCCGATTGAACAACCCACTACTGTTGAAAGGCCCCGTAATGATCGGAATCTCTTTATCCCCAGTCCACATGTATTTACAGGGAGAGACAATAATGTAATTATTTCTTTGCCTGATGCAGTACGCAAAAAATATTCTCTAAGATTTTACCGGGCTGATGGTACATTTTTGTTCGAAATATCGAAGATCAAAGAGAATTATCTTATGCTGGATAAAGCCAATTTTTTGAGGTCCGGACTTTTTATTTTTGAATTATACGATAACAAGATCATTATTGAGAGGCATAAATTCTATATTCCAAAAGATGGACAACCCATGCCTGCCATGGATCCCCAGGGCAATCTAATAAGAGGATAACGGCAGTGAAGCCACAAATAATTATCTTTTATATTGTAATACCGATTTGAAAAAATTCTTTTTCTAAATTAAAACTGGATTGATAACAGTAACGCCTGCACGAAAATTAATTTTGATTTAATCAATGGGTTGCAGATCTTTTTTATCCAGCCATCCGTGAGTGGTGCCACCTTTGCTGTTGGTATAAATTACATACACAAAACCGTTTTCTTCGTCGCGTGAAGTTAAAACCAGTTCTTTGCGTGGCATAAGAAAGTAGGGTTTGATTTTAGCTGAATCCGGCCCGGAATGAAACCAGGCTTTGCTGACCACGGTGTATTTTTTAGGATCTGTTTTTGATGCTGAATTATTTTGTTCTTTTGAAGATTGGGTATAGGAAACATAATCCTTTGAAGCCGATGGAGCAGGGGCGTTTTCACTACCGGTTGGCTTTGAATTATTTTGGGTGGTATTGGTGCCCGTTTCAAATATTTTGGTTTTAAAATAATGATAATTGTCCTTTGAATACACCCAATAAAAAGTGGCAGCACCAATTATTATTAATAGTATCAACAGCACCGGCGCCAATTTTCGTTTATTTTTTTTTGCGGGCAAAGGTGCGCTTGTTTCAAAAAATTCATGAAGATTTTCTCTTTTGGCTGCCAGCACGGTTTCTGGGGTCTCAGGAATAGTTTTTCCGCCCTCAGGGTTTTGTGTCTCCTGCGGTCTGGTAAGTTTATAATCATTAAAATTTAAATTATAATTGTTGTTCCTGATATTTTCAACAGGGATGAAAAAATTGTAGACTGTAGAAAAAGCTGACGGATCTTTTCGTATTTTCCATTGCTCTAAAATATGCGCTACTTCTGCCCGATCATAATTCCTGTTTTCATCAAAAGAGGAGCGTATTTTTTTAGTAGCGGTTCTCCATTTACAAAACCAAATATTTTCTGTAGATTTTGAATTATCAAAAATAAGTATTGCCGCGCCAGGGAATAAAGTTTCGCTTTTATTATCCAGGGTTATTACGCCTTCCAGGTTATTTTGATTTACCAATTTTTTCCGGAGGTTGATAGTTTCCTGATCTTCATTCTGCAACAAATCCTGACTTACCAATATCACTGCCCTTCCACTATTGCTGAGGTTTTCAATGATGTCATTTAACAAGGATAATTCATTTCCTGCCAGTACGATAGGAGTGTTTTCAGATGGTGTGATATCTTCTGATGAGGGCAAAGAAGAAATGATAAGGGATGCCTTTTGCTTCATCCATTTTTCCGAAGTCGCCTTTAATTGAGGCTCTTCTATGCCATGAAGTATCATATTCATGGCGGCAATCCGAAGGAAAACGATATTGGATTCAACGCCGCTTATTGTAGGTTTAGTCAGTTGAAATGGAGAAGACAACCTGGAATTTTTTCCCGAATTAATATATTCATATGCACTGATAAGAAGGCTTCCGTTGCCGGCCGCAGGATCGAAAACTGAATCACCGTAAACCGGGACGGCTATGGCTACCATCAGGTTCAGAATATGTTCCGGTAGAAATAATTGGTTGTTTTTGTTGCTTAAGCCGGCTTTTGCAAAAAGATATTCAATAATTTTTTTTCTTGTAGTCAAGTCATTCGTCTCAATGATATTGATTATTTCAATAGCATTAGAAATCAGTCTGGGCGTGGGTTCAATCAGTAAGGGAGATTTAAAATAATCACTGTATAAAAAATCAAGTTGCCCATAATAATTCATAAGGGCAATCAAACCATTTTCCTTTATAAAAAGCTGGTGAATTTCCTTTGCAGAAAGACCTCGTAAACTGCTCCAGGAAAATTCTTCTATTTCTTTTGAAAAAATGAAATTATCTAAGCCGGTATCTTTTAGTTTTTGATGAATCAACTCAAGATCATCTGATTTTTTAATAAAAAAAAGATAGCTGATAAGATCAATAAGCGCTAATGGCCTAAGGTCACTAACCGGCCAGCAGTCTTCCCAATTTTTATCAAGGGACTCTTGTAATTTAGTTGTAAGCATTATTAAATGAGACTTATGAAAGAATAATTATTCTTATAAACAAAAACTCTGCTAAGAATTATAATCTTTCAACATTCGTGAATTTTCATATGAAATAAAGTTAAAAATTAGTAAAAGGTTAACGGGCTTTCAATTTTTATAGAAATCTGACAAAGAATAAGTTTTTCTGTTTGATCCTGATTAATCTAAAGTTTTTTTTGGTTTATTTTGAAATCTCGGACAGTAAACAAACAAATAGGATGGATTCTTAATTTGAATTATAAAAATAGAGAAGCCAGTACCAGGAACAATGTAATGCTCATAATAATCGCCCCTATTTTAAAAAAATTCCATCCGGTTATTTCATATCCTTCGCGGCGCAACACTCCCAGCCACAAAATCGTCGCGAGCGAACCCGTAACAGATAAATTGGGGCCCAGGTCGGTTCCGATCAGAATTGCCCGTTTTATGATTTGGGGAAAATGATTAATATCCAAAACATTTCCCATAATCAGCCCGGCTGGCAGATTATTCAACAGGTTAGAACCATACGCGGTTGCTAAACCACTTATCCAAACGGTAGCGTATTCAGATTTAACCATACCACTTTGTATACTCAGTGAAATTTGTTGAATAATACCAGTCTTTGTCAATCCTTCTATGATTACAAAAAGCCCTGCTACCAATAACAATATAGACCATGATATTCCTTTAATGACCGGGAAAGGATTTTTCCGGGAAAGAATGATCACTATTGAAGAAGTGATGACACCGGTAAGCAGTGTGGGTAATCCCAACTGAATTTCCAAAGCTGAACAATACAAAAGAACTATTGATGTAAAAGCAATGCCTGTAAGTGCGATTTTCGCTCCCCGCGAAAGTTTGGGATATATATTTTGAAATTGAATAGGTTGAACCAGGTTCTTTCTTTGGGTATATCTCAAAAGAATAAAGGTAATTACAATCGCCACGGTAGAGGGAATTGTGTATTGGTACATCCATACAGCTAACGAAGGAAAATGACTTTGGTAAATCACCAGGTTTGCCGGGTTAGAAATGGGTAAAACAAAAGAAGCAGCATTGGCAACAAATGCACAAATAAAAAAAAATGGGTGCGGCTTTTTTACGTTAGCAGTTTGAGTGGCCGCTGCTATGGCAGGAGTAAGAACCACGGCGGTAGCATCATTTGACAAAAAAATGGTTACCATCACTCCTGCCAGGTAAACGAGAATAAAAAGTCTGCCCGCATTGCCCTTTGAATGTTTTATGGCGAGAGAGGCTACCCAGTCAAATAATTTTTCCTGACGTGCCGTTTCAGCAAGCAGCATCATGCCTGTCAAAAACAAATAAACATCGGTTCCTTTTAAAACGCCTTTTACCACATCCGAAGGCATAATCAAACCAAATGCTACTAAAGCAATTGCCCCGGCAACGGCCCATATGGCTTCATTTAATTTATAGGGCCGTACAATAATCGCCAGGATTGTCAGCAGAAAAATGATCCATATACTTGTGTTGGCCATAGACCCTCAAAGATAGCAGGGTTTATTTTTCAAAAAATTTTTCTGTGCCAATTCCATTTCTATTATGAATTTACGAATTCAATATTCGTAGATTCAGTTTTCTTTCATTACTTTAGGGTTATTTAATACCAGATAAAATCTATTCAATAATGGATGTAGAAAGTGGGTTTATCTATTCCGCAGCAACACTGGGAAAGGAAAGCCTGCAAAGTTTTCTTCAAAATTCACCTGTGGGAATTCATATGGTGGATGAAAATGGTATTATCGTTTATGCCAATAAGGCTGAATTGGAGCTTTTGGGATACGAAAAAACCGAATATATTGGACAGCCACTCAGAAAATTTTATTTTGATCCTTCTTGTTTTGACCGGCTCTATCTTAAACTCAGGGAAGAGGGGTTTTTAAAAAATCAGCAGGTCAAAATGATCTGTAAAAATGGGTATGTGAAAGATGTAATGATCACTTGTAACCATTACAGGGAAGGTGGAAAAATTATACACTCGCGATGTTTTACGAGAGACATTTCAGAGATAAAGAAATCGGAAAATTTATTACGCCTTCTTAACCAGGCAGGAGCAGAACTGGCAGCTACTCATGATACCAGCGAAGCGTTGGATAAAATAATAAAATTCCTTATTCCTTCATTTACTGATATGATTGTCATAAATGAACTGAGTGAGGATGGTTTTGGGTATCTTTTGAAAATGGGGCATTCCGATCCCCGGAAGTTACAATTAGCTGAAGCTTACCGGAAAAAACATCCTGTTAATTTAGATGATCCTCACAAGGGTTCTGTTGGATATGTTCTCAGAACAGGCAAATCCCTTTTAATTCCTGAAGTTACTCATGAAATATTCGACCAGGGAGGTATTGACAAAGAATACCGAAAAATTCTGGAAGAACTTTCAGTAACCTCTGCTATGATTATTCCTATGCAGATCAAGGGCCGGGTAACCGGAGTGATTTCATTTTTATCGTGCAGTCCCGGAATTATTTATAGTGAAACGGATTTCAATTTTGGAAAGAACTTTAGCAATCGTATTGCACTAACGCTGGAAAATACGCGTCTTTATGAAAAAGTAAAAAAAGAAATTGAAGAAAGGATTGAGGTAGATAAAAAAAAGGATGAATTCATAAGTATTGCCAGCCACGAGCTCAAAACACCGGTAACCAGTTTGAAGGCTTATACCCAAATACTTCAGTCAACTTTTGATGAAAGCAAAAATTTACAGGCTGTGGAAATGCTTTCGAAAATGGATAAACAGATAGACAAGCTCACCAAACTCATTGTTGATCTTTTGGATGTTACCAAAATCGATAAGGGCGAGTTTATTTTTGAAATGGAAGAATTTGATTTTAATGAAATGGTGAAAGAGATAGCTGAAGAAATGCAAAGAATTACCCAATCTCATAAAATTATTCTTGATCTCAATAAATGCGATCCTGTAAGGGCAGACCGGAACCGGATTGGGCAGGTAATAGTCAATTTCATATCTAATGCTATTAAATATTCTCCCGGAAAAGATCACATCATTGTTAAAACCTCATGTGAAAATTACAAAGTAAGTCTGAGCGTTATTGATCATGGCATAGGTATTCCGGCAGAGGAACATGGAAATGTATTCAGGAGATTTTTCCGGGTTTCAGGAAAAAACAGTTATACTTTTCCGGGGATGGGCTTAGGCCTTTATATTTCTTCTGAGATTATAAAAAGACACCAGGGCCGTATTTTTTTTGAAAGTGCGGAAGGAAAAGGTTCGTCTTTTTCTTTTGAGATTAGTAGTTATTCTTAGATGGGAAAACATTCTTATTGTAATTACCTTCGCGCAATATTAAATTTAAATTTATTGCATCGGCTATAATGTACAAGAAATTGATCAAATATATCGAATCGATCAATCAATGGCGTAAACGAAGGATTTCCAATTCCACATTTATTATTCTGGCAGCTTCCGTAGTGGGGATTATGGGAGGAATAGCCTCTTCGGTTCTGAAGGAATTAACTCATTATGTAGCCAGTTTTCTGATTAATGATTTTCATTGGAAGTATAAATTCTATCTCTATTTTTTCTTTCCCCTTATTGGTATTTTGCTTACGGTTTTGTACATACGAACTTTTATCAGAAGAAGTAAATTTCAGCATGGCATCACAGCAATTATTTATAATATCTCTCATCATTCCAGCAAATTGGATTTCCACAATATTTATAGCCAGGTAATTACCAGTGCACTGACTGTTGGCCTTGGTGGTTCGGCCGGCTTGGAAGCGCCTGCAGTTGCCAGCGGCGCTGCCATAGGATCCAATATTGGCCGCTTTTTTGGTTTAAGCTACAGGGAGACTACATTGCTATTAGCTTGTGGCGCTGCTGCCGGCATTTCCGGCGCTTTTAACAGTCCCGTAGCTGGGATGATCTTTGCCATTGAAGTGATTATGCCCGAATTCTCTATTCCTGCTGTAATTCCTTTATTGATCGCATCTGCATTTTCTTCCGTCATTTCACAAATGATTTACAAGGAACCGCTTTTTGTTCTTGTATCGCGGAGTGGTTGGGTGGTGGAGGCTTTCTGGTACTACATTGCATTAGGCATAATCACAGGAATTTATTCGGTTTATTTTAGCCGGTTAAATTTTCAAATGGGCAATTTTTTTGGGAAAATAAAAAACAGTTATAATAAGGTTTTCATCGGAGGCATTACCCTGGGAATTATGATCTTTTTAATGCCTGCCTTATATGGTGAGGGATACATCACTATCCAAAAATTGCTGAATGGTGATTTCACCTCCTTACTTTCCAACAGTATTTTTTCTGAATACCAAAACCTCTCATGGGCGCTTTTGATATTTGCAGTTTTTACATTAATCGGCAAAACTTTTGCCTCTGTCATCACCATGGGAAGTGGTGGAAATGGCGGTATGTTTGGCCCCAGCGTGGTGGTAGGTGGGCTTTTGGGGTTTTCATTTTCTTTTGGTTTGAATCTGACAGGAATCGTTCATCTTAATGTTACTAATTTTATCATTGCCGGCATGGCAGCTTCTATAAGCGGAGTGATGCACGCCCCCCTGACCGGAATTTTTCTGGCCGCTGAGATTACCGGCGGTTATGTAATGATGGTGCCTTTAATGATAGTTTCTGCCTTAGCATATTTTATCAATAAGGGAATACTTAAATATTCAATTTACACGTTGGGCCTTGCTGCAAAAGGTAATTTGGTAACCCAGGAAAATAAAGAACATGGTATTTTAAGAAGAATCAAATTGAAATATCTGATTGAAAAGGATTTTGTAATTCTCAGGCCGGATGATACTCCTGAAAGCAGGAGCGCTGATATAGTTCATACGTCCAGAAATGTATTTCCTGTAGTCAATAAAGATGGAATCCTGACAGGAGTTTTATTCAGCGACCATTTACTGGAATTATTAGTGAGCAAGAATCCTGAAGACAAAATAAGGCCGATAAAAGATATTGCACAACCGCCGGACAGGGTAGTAAACATCAATGCCTCCATGAGCGAGGTAATGAGAATTATGGATAGCAAGGATACCCGTATTTTGCCGGTGACAGATACCAATAATCTTTATTTAGGCTTTGTTACCAAAAACGGAATTTTTAATAAATACCGCCACATTTTAATGCGCCAGGGAAATCTTTTGTAGGGTAGTCAATGCCCTTCTTTTTCGCTGATCAGTAAATAAGAAAACCAGTAGCCAAACAAATACTTAAGTTTCTTATTTTACGTGAAAAAGAGTTTATTCGCTGGGTGTCGGATTTTGGTGAAATGAAACTATTGAGAAAATTTTTCACCATTTTTTCCAATCTGACCACCAAAAGGAAAAAAGTTCCCCGTAACTCCTTATTTAAGTTATGATAAATGAAGGAAGTAAAATTTTAAAAACAGAAGGTCTTATTTTGGCGCTTTCCATGCTTGGTAAAATCCCGAAGAACAAAGGAATTCTGATCTGCTTCAAGTCGGTCGCATTAAAATAAAATTCTGGTTAATTTCTCTCCTGATTGAGTGTAGTTAAAGGTTTCAATACTTATTTTACCCATTTTATTTTACTTTAGATTAAATAACGATAAGAAAAAAGAGACCAGAATATAAATAATGAACCAGTTATATAGTAAAAAATCGGCTTTAAAAAATAATATTCAAAATCCAATAAATTATTCATAATTTTAATTTATAATTGAAAATTTTGAATGAAAATGCAAATGTTTTCTAAAAAGAATAATGAAAAAATCCTTGGGCATCATTATTGTTTCCACGGTAAAGACTTGTCTTTGAAGGCTTTGGTCAAAAATATCTGGGGTCTGCAATAATATTAATAACATAAACTTAATTGCGCAGATGGCCATTTAAGACTAAATTTGTGGAACAAAAGAGATAAGAAAGTACCCTGGGAAAAGAAAGCTGTGAATCAGCACAAAGTTTAATTAAAGAGTCTCATATCAAGCAATACGTTAAAGAGTTCCCCTGTTTCTACAGGGGAACTTATTTTTTTAAGGCGATAAAAATAGAAGATAAATCTGAGAACTCTCTGATTTTTATAGACTTTTTTAAGAAAAAGTTTTTTCACTCTAAATAATCGTTTGATTATAATAGGTTTAGCCTATAAAAAAGCCTTTTACGGTTTCCGTAAAAGGCTCTCTCAAAAAGAAATTGTAATTATTAAGATTTGGAAGAACTTCCTCCCTTGCTTACTTTCTTGTTTTTCTTAGCAGAGGGATGAGTTGATTCATAAGCTGCATAGGCGTCAGGTGTCAACACTTCACCTGTTAATTTTACGAATTTAGGATCATCTGCACCGGCAAATTTCACAGTAAGAGTTTTATTAATTGGCCCAACTGCTGCGGCATTGTACGTAGCAGTGATGGTTCCTGTCTTTCCCGGGGCAATAGGAGCTTTTGTATAATCAGAAACAGTGCATCCGCAGGATGGAGTTGCCTGCTCAATTATCAGAGGCTCAGTACCTATATTGGTAACTGTAATGGTAGCAGTAGGCGGCGTATTTTGTTTTACTTTGCCAAAATCATAGGTTTCTGTATTTAATTTGGCGATATCGTCCGCTTTTTTTTGCGCAAATAAATTGGCAGAAGAAAACAAAAGGGCGGCTAATAATAATTTTTTCATGATGAGTTTGTTTAAAATTTTATTGTTCGTTTTTTAAGGTGATTAAGGCAGTATTCAGAGGAGCGGAAGTAACCGGAGTTTTCCATACTTCTCCTTTTATAATTATCTGTTTTGTCTGGTCCCCATTCCATGTTACCGTAATAGATTTATTAAAAGGGCCTTCATTTGCTGCATTGTAGCCCACTTTTATTATCGATGACTGACCGGCGGCAACAGTATCTTTATTCCACACCGGGGTAGTGCATCCGCAACTTGCCTGCACATTATCCAATGCGAGAGGAGACGTACCTGAATTGGTAAATTCAAACAGATGTGTTACAGGCTTGCCCTGCGGAATTTTCCCGAAATCAAATTCTATCTCTTTGAAGGAAAGACTCTCAGGAGCATTAACAGAAACTTCTTTTGCTACAGCATATTTTGTTGTGGTAGTTTTATTCTTTTTACTTACTTTAGTAACACTCGTTTGAGCATTGGCAAACAGAGTAAAGGCAAGGAAACAAATGACTGTAGAAAGTTTTTTCATATTATTTCAATAATACGGTTTCAAAGATACTAAAACGCCATATATGGTTGCAAATTGTGGTGTCGTTTTGAGATTTTTAACATTCATCGATCATTATTAATATTTTTGCACACATGGATACCAATCAAATCATTGAAGAAAATCTTTTGGAAAACCTTTCATTTGAAAAGTTTAAGGAGGAGGTTTTAAAAGATTACAGAGTGGTATGTGAAAGCCGCGAAACCAGTTTATTAAGCAGGAAGGAAGTGCTTACCGGCAAAGCGAAATTTGGCATTTTTGGAGGAGGGAAGGAAGTTGCCCAGGTGGCGATGGCCAAATTTTTTATGCCGGGCGATTTCAGGGCGGGCTATTACAGGGATCAGACGTTTATGTTTGCAAGCGGAATAGCGACTATAGAACAATTTTTCGCGCAATTATATGCCGATCCGGATATAAAAAATGACCCCTTCAGTGCAGGCAGGCAAATGAATTCACATTTTGCAACCCGCTTTGTTGATGAGGAGGGAAACTGGGTAGACCTGGCAAATAGAAAAAACATCTCTTCAGATATTGCCCCTACTTCAGGCCAGATGCCGCGGGCATTGGGACTTGCATTTGCCTCAAAAGTTTTCAGGGATGTTGAAATCCTGCATGATCTTACCGGTTTGAGCAATAATGGAAATGAAGTATGCTTTTGCACTATTGGCGATGGAGCTACTTCCGAAGGCCATTTTTGGGAGGCAATGAATGCCGCCGGTGTTTTACAGATTCCTCTCGCAGTTTTTGTATGGGACGATGGTTATGGGATTTCTGTTCCCAGGAAATATCAAACTACAAAAGGATCCATTTCCGAAGCTATGGCTGGCTTGCAAAAAGAGGAAAATACCAATGGAATTAATATTTATAAATTGAAAGGATGGGATTATGCCGGCATGTGTGAAATATTGGATGAGGCGATAAGAAATATTCGTGAAACACATACTCCTGCTTTATTTCATGTGGAGGAGCTCACGCAGCCGCAGGGGCATTCTACTTCGGGTAGCCATGAACGTTACAAAAGCTCTTCACGCCTTGAATGGGAAAAGAAATGGGATGGTAAAAAACAAATGCGCGATTGGATCATTGCCAATTCACTTGCAGATGAAAATGAATTAAACGAAATAGAGAACCAGGCAAAGCACCTTGTAAAATCCGCAAGGCAGAATGCATGGAACAAGTACCTTACTCCAATAAAGAATGAGGTAGCAGAAACAATACAATTATTAGAAAAATATTCTTCTTCAACCGAACAAAAACAGGAAATACAAAAGCATATTAAAGAACTGTCATCGCTTAGAGAACCTTTGCGTCGCGATGTGATAAGGGTTTTGGCATCGATCATCGATATGGGCACTCCCGGGGAAGCCATGAATGAAGTCAAATCTTTTTATCAGAAATTAATACAAAAAAACAGGGAGATTTTTGATACATTTCTTTACAATGAGGGGCCTAAGTCAGCGCTAAAAGTAGAGGCGGTTCCAGCCATTTTTCCTGAAGATCCCGAATTGGTAAATGGTTTTGAAATTTTAAATAAATATTTTGATGAACTATTTGCTACTAATAAAAAGATGGTTGCTTTTGGTGAAGACCTGGGCCGGATCGGTGATGTGAACCAGGGTTTTAGCGGCCTGCAGGCGAAGTATGGCGAAGAACGGATTTTCGATACGGGAATCCGTGAGCTTACTATCATGGGCCAGGGAATAGGCCTTGCTTTGCGTGGCCTAAGGCCTATTGCCGAAATTCAATACCTTGATTATTTGCTTTTTGGCCTGGAGCCGTTGAGCGATGACGTTTGTACCACTCATTACCGAACAAAAGGGCAGCAAAGCGTTCCATTAATTGTACGTACCAGGGGGCACAGGCTTGAAGGCATCTGGCACAGCGGATCACCGATGGGAATGATCATTAATGCACTCAGAGGAATGTATGTTTGCGTTCCACGGAATATGACGCAGGCTGTAGGAATGTACAATACTTTATTAGCGGGCAACGATCCGGGCCTGATGATAGAATGTTTAAATGGGTATCGCCTTAAAGAAAAACTTCCTGTAAATTTATTAGAATACCGGGTGCCATTGGGCGTTCCGGAAATTATTAAAGAGGGAACTGATATTACCGTGGTTTCATATGGTTCCGTACTGCGTATAATACTTGAAGCCGCAGCAAAGCTTGAAAAAAAAGGTATTAGTTGCGAAGTCATAGATGTTCAGACTTTATTACCACTTGATATTCATCATAAGATTCTCGATTCACTGAAAAAAACCAACCGTATTCTTTTCGTGGATGAGGATGTGCCGGGAGGAGCCTCTGCATATATGTTTAATAATGTTATGGAGGTCCAGGAGGGATACCGCTGGCTGGATGTATCTCCCAGAACCCTTACTTCAAAAGCGCACAGGCCCGCTTATGGAAGCGATGGAGATTATTTCAGCAAGCCCAATGTGGAAGAGGTGATAAAGGTGGCAAAAGAAATGATGGCAGAATAGAAATTATTATTTTTTCTTTGTCCACTGTAAAATAATCAAATAAAAACAATTACTATAAATTCAGGAGAATCATTATGATCACAAATGCAGAAAGAAGATTTTTAGAACAATGGCGTGATCAGAAAAGCGGCCCCAGGTGGAAATATTACCTGCTGTTCGGTTTAGGATGGACTGTGATTTCTTTCCTCATTATTTTTTTTCTTTTGAAATTGTTTACCAACTTATGGGAAACAGGCGGCCCCAATTTGATTTATGTTATGATTGGTGCAGCCCTGATTATAGGTTTGATTTCTACCCATTTTACTTATGTAACCAATGAAAAGAAATACCACTCGATTTTACAAAGAGAACGTAAAAGCAAGCCTTAATTTTTTATTTTTCTTTTCTTTGCAACAATATCTTTAATTATTTTATCCGCATGCTCTCTTGAATTTTCAATAAAAAGCCGGTGAGTATTCATTCCTCCGCAGATCACTCCTGCCAGGTAAATTCCTTTCACATTGGTTTCATGATTCTTTTCATTGTAATGCGGTTTACACACTTCGTCTTCCGAAATTTTTATACCGCTGTCGCGTAAAAAATTCAGATTAGGTTTGTATCCCGTCATCGCGAGCACCCAGTCATTGTCAATAGTTACCATTCCTCCTGGGGTTTTAATATCTACCTCTTTTTCTCTTATTTCTTTAATTTCTGTATTGAAGTAAGCTTTTATTGAGCCTTCTTTGATGTGGTTATCAATATCCGGTATTACCCAATATTTTACCCGATCGCTGATCTTATCTCCACGAATTACCATCGTCACATTGGCCCCTTTTCTCCAGGTTTCCAAAGCGGCATCAATCGCAGAATTGGCTGCGCCCACTACCAGTACATTTTGAAAAGCGTAGAAGTGCGGGTCATCATAATAATGTTTCACTTTTGGCAATTCTTCGCCTTTCACTTGTAAGAGATAAGGAATATCATAAAAGCCCATTGCCATCACGATATTCAGGCTTTTATATTCGTTTTTTGAAGTTTTTATTTTAAAATTTTCACCCGATTTTTTTATGGTAATTACCTTTTCAAATAAATGAATATTCAGTTCAAATGAAGTGACAATTCTCCTGTAATATTCCAGCGCCTCGCTCCTGGTGGGTTTATTATTATTGCTTACAAATGGAACTCCCCCGATTTCCAGTCGTTCGCTCGTGCTAAAAAAAGTCATATTTACCGGATAATTGTATAGCGAATTTACCAATACCCCTTTTTCGAGAATTAAATAAGTAAGCCCGGCTTTTTTGGCTCTTATTCCGCAGGCAAGGCCAATGGGGCCGCCTCCGATGATGACCACATCATAAATATTATTTTCATTCACTTTCATAGTGAACGAAGTTATTTATTAAAATCCTGTTTTAAATTCATCCTTCAAAAAATAAAAAGCCACCCGAAAGTGGCTTTTGGATTTAAATCTAAATTGATTTATCTCATGAAATACATTTTGCCGTACCCCTTGGTGAAATATTTGTCTGTATTGTCGCCTTCATCTTTAAACTTGCTCATTGATTTTCCATCGAGGTTGGTGAGCACTCTGTACAAATACACTCCGTTGGCCACTTTCTGACCATACATATCCGTTCCATCCCATTTAAATTCTGTAATATTTCTTCCGATATGCAATGGGCCTAATTCGTTCTGTGTAATTTCTCTTATCACTTTTCCGGTAATCGTTAAGATCTGGATGCGGATATTTTGAGGGATTTCTGATCCGGTGATCGTGAAAACAAAGGCAGTGGAAGTGGTAAAAGGATTCGGATAATTCATCATGTTGGAGATCATGGGTTTGCTGATCACCCTGAAATCAATATGGTAATTAATTTTTCCTGCTTCATTTCCGGCCACATCTTTTCCGGAAACAATTAATTCATATTCAGCATCCTCTCCGCTAAGCGCCGGCATCAGATCGATAGACGCTGTGTTTTCGCCTGTAGAAAGATTGGCGGGCGTAAATCTCATGGTGTCATTGTCAAAATGATAAGTTCTTAAAGAACCATCCGGATATTGTATCTGCACTTTAAGAAGGGAAGTATCATTCAGCGCCATAGATTTATTTTCATCTTTTAGTTTGATAATAATATGCGGCCTTGCCGAAACAATATCCTTATTCAAAATATGGACTCCGTCGAATGTTACATCCATCGTAGGATTATAATTATCTGGTTTTACATA
>JBIQMJ010000009.1:0-29862 GCA_044463445.1 Segetibacter koreensis | reverse complement strand
CAGATTGTGGCATAAATCTTTCTTTCTTAATTTCGCGGCAATTTAATTTATAATTTTTTTCTATAACCTTTATCAAGGTATACATGAAAAAATCATCTTTCCATTAAAAAACACAATAAACATTTTCAGATGAACCGAACATGATTGCAAAAAATTAATCAAGGATGAAATAATCCAATGCAATCATGGAGATCCATCTGGCCATTAAAAAACAATAAAAAAATACAGATGAAACCGACACTTTTAGTTTTAGCAGCAGGAATGGGAAGCCGTTATGGCGGCATTAAACAAATGGATTCTTTTGGCCCCAATGGCGAAACCATTATTGATTACTCGATCTATGATGCCATAGCAAGTGGCTTCGGAAAAGTGGTTTTCATAATCCGGGAATCTTTTGCAGAAGATTTTAAAAATTTATTTGAACCAAAATTAAAAGGTAAAGTAGAAACAGCATATGTTAACCAGGAAATGAATTCATTTACTGAGAATTTTCAATTACCTGAAGAACGCACCAAACCGTGGGGGACTGCCCATGCTGTTTTGTGCGCCAAAGAGGTGATTAAAGAACCATTTGCTGTAATCAATGCCGATGATTTTTATGGAAGGGATGCTTTTGATAAAGCGGTTACATTTCTTTCTGAAGAAGTATCTCCAAAAAAATATTGCATCATTGGTTACGAACTTTCAAAAACAATTTCGGAAAACGGAACTGTGAGCCGCGGCGTGTGCGAGGTTGATATCGATGGTAATCTGACTCACATTAACGAAAGAACCAAAATCTTTCCGGAGAATGGTAAAATTTATTATACAGAAGAAGGCTTGAATGTGCCATTACCGGCAGACACCGTTGTCAGCATGAATTTCTGGGGATTTGATCCCAATGTTTTTGATTATATCCAAAAATTATTCATCCGGTTTTTACAGGAAAAAGGTGATAATCCAAAAGCAGAGTTTTTTATCCCGATTATCGGCGATGCTTTTATTGCGGATGGCAAAGGAGAAATAAAAGTGATACCCACTTCAGCGAAATGGTTTGGAGTAACTTATAAAGAAGACGCCCCGGATGTAAAAAGAGAAATTAATAAATTAATTGAGCAGAGAGTTTATCCGCAACATTTATTTGCATGAGGATAAAATAAAAAATCAATTTATTTATCTACCTACCGGTAGGCAGGTTGCCTTACTACACCAAATTTTATTCATTAAAAAAGTCCGGAAAATCAACCGGACTTTTTATTAATATTTTTTGAGGAAATTAATTTCCTTTTACTTTATATATAAAATCTTCCAGCTTTTTTATTTGCTTTACACGATCCAAACCTTTTAAAGCATTAACAGTGGGCGTTTTGATGCTAATGTCTTTTTCTTTCTTAATTTCTTTTAAAGCAGAATAAATATTTTTTGATTTGATGGCAAATACAACGCCATCAGCGTTGGTTTCTTTACTGCTGATGATACCAATCACTTCCCCGTTTTTATCAATCACAGGCCCGCCGCTGTTTCCCGGATTTGCAGAAATACTAATCTGGTAAGAAGTAGTATCGCCATAATAACCGGATTTAGCGCTTAAATATCCTTCTCCATACACTATCTCTTCACGTGGATATCCTAAGGTAAAAATAGGCTCGGCAAGCTCAGCACCTGATTTAGTAAAAGTATAAGGCAGATCAGAAACTTTGCTAAATGAGGTATCAGTAATTTTTAAAATCGCAAGGTCAGTCACTGAATTAGAATAAATCTGTTCTGCATAAAACTGGTCCCCTTTTTTATTTTCCACGATCAGGTTTTTGGCATTCTGAACCACATGTGCATTGGTAATCAGGTAGCCTTTCCCATCCACCAGGAAACCGGTAGCCCTGAAATTTGCCTCAAACTTCTGTTTGGAAGGCGCAGTTGAAGTTGTAGCATCATTTAATTTATGCTCTATTTCATTAAGTTTATATTCGAATTGGTTAAGCTTATGATCAACAAGCGGTGTAATTACCGCAACTTTTTTGCTTTCAGAATATTTAGAAATGAAAGTAGCCGTACTTAATGAAACGATGCCGGCAATAGCGGCGGCCACTGCAATGGTGCGGCGATAACGGTTCCAGAGATAAACAATTTTGGCTTTGGTTCTTCCTTTTTTGCCTGAGATCACGCCTTCGTTAATTAGTTTATTTTCCACTTCATTCAAGTTATGACGAAGTTTTTTTTGCTCACTCATTCTCTCCAATTCAGCAAGAAAAAAAGTATGTTCTGCAGCAAGCTGGTCAATTTCGGGATTATTTTTTTTCAATTCTTCAAAAAATAATTTTTCCCTTTCATCCATTTGGCCGTTTCGATATCTTTCAACCGCATCAAAAAGTAAATTTTCTTCCATTTTAGTCCTTATTTTTATATTGTGCGAAGAATATTTTTTTCAATCTCATAAGACACTTGTATTTCTGGGTTTTAGCATTATCGGCATTGGTATATCCAAAAGCTTCAGCTAATTCAGGCATCGATTTTTTCTCCAGGTAAAAAGCTTCCAGCAAACTTTTGCATGGCTCCCCTATTTTTTGCAATGCACTTTCCATAAACAGGAAATCATTGTTCTTTTTCTCATGATACTCAATTTCATCTTCAACAGGCACAATCTCCTCAATTGTTTCTAATGAAGGATTAAACCGGTTTTGTTTTTGCAATTTTTTTAACCAAAGCCTCCTGCAGATTGAATACAAATAAGTTTGCAACTGGCAGCTTAGGTTAAAAGAACCTGATTTAGCCTTTTCAAACAAAACAATCATCGCCTCCTGGAAAACATCAAGCGCATCATCTGCGTAACCGTTGTTCTTTATGATAAATGCCTTGATTGCTGAGAAATTGTCACGGTAAATAGTTTCAATAGCATCTGTATCATTGGCTGCAAGGCCCTTCAATAAAAGAACTTCCTGTTCAATCGTTTTCACTCAACTAATAATTAATACTTTTAAAATGGAAAAGTAACCCAATAATTTTTTTAAAAAAATTTTATCGTGAGGGTTACCTTTTTGGAATACGGGTATAAATAAGAAACAATTAAAAACCTAAAATTAAAACAAAATGAAAAAATTACTTGTCGTTTTCGCAGTTGCCGCTTTTTTTACAGCTTGTAACAGCGGTTCTAGTTCAACTGAAACCACTACTGATACAACCTCAGTAACTACAGTAGATACCACTGCTGCACCTGCTGCAGTAGATACTACCCATGCTATGGCTGCGGATACTACTAAAGTAAGTGCAGATTCTGCAAAATAATTATTAAATATATTTATTTTAAAGTCAAAGATTTTTATTTTGACTGGCAATCTAAAAGCCGTTTCTTTCCGAAACGGTTTTTTTATTTAAGGTTTTATTTAAGAATTTTTATTGATTACTTGCCTGCTTTTCAGCGTCGGCTTTCATTTTATCATTAGCAGTGATCAGAAATTCCACTCTCCTGTTTTGTGCCATTCCCTCGGGAGTGTCATTAGAATATGCCGGAGCGGATTCACCAAATCCTCTTGTTGTCAGACGCGTAGCTGCAATTCCCTGGGCTACCAGGTAATCCCTGACTGAATTAGCACGCCTTTGTGATAATCCCATATTGTATTCATCGGTTCCGCGGCTGTCTGTATGCCCCTGAATCTCAATATTGGTGTTGGGATAATCATTTAAAGCCGTAACTAATTTATTAAGATTTTGTTTGGCAGAATCTCCCAGGTCTGATTTCGAAAAAGCAAAAAGAATTTTTTCATTGAATTCCACTTTAATTCCTTCATCCACTCTTTCCACTTTTGCACCAGGAATATCGTTTTTTATTTGCTCTGCCTGTTTATCCATGTCGTGTCCAATGATTGCACCAGCAGTGCCTCCAACAGCAGCGCCTATAATGGTTCCAAGCGTACTGTTTCCTGCTGCTTTTCCAATAATGTGACCGCCAACGGCTCCGGCTGCTCCGCCGATTACTGCTCCCTTTTGTGTTTTTGTTGCATTGCAACCCATGATTAAAAAGCCAATGACAGGTATCGCAAAAAATATTTTTCGTATTGATTTCATTATCGTTTTTTTAGTTCGTTTTCTCCATTTCAAACATTGTACCAATAAAAAAATCAAAAAAACAGTGAACGGATAAATGCAGCCTATTTTATTTTAGCTGTTCTTCAAAATATTTTTTTTCTTCTTCGAGATGAATAAATGGATATTTTTTTTCTACTCTTTTAATATTCTCAATCTGGGATACGATAAATGAATGATGAGCTTCGCTCTCTTTCACAAATGGCTTGTGATTTACGGCCAGCAAAATCTTTTCAATTTCTTTCCTGGCATCATTAGTTTCCATATTAAAAAATGATTCAGAAAATTTATCAAATACATAATCAATAGCAACTTCATTGGGATGCACCAAATCCTTTTTATAAAAACGATAATCACGCAAAACGTCATTTACCAATTCATACGCAGGAAAATAAAAGACATTTTGCTTTTCTTCGCAGACAAGATGAGAAGCTTCTATGAGTCGTGATTTGCTTCGGTTGTTCTCAATTATTCCGTCTTTTACATACTTCACCGGGCTGATCGTAAAAATGATTTTTAATTCCGGATTAAAAATTTCAAGAGCAGAAAGTGCGCTCAGCAAATCTGCTTTTATTACTTCCACAGGCAGCAAGGTCTTCAAAAACAGTTTTGAAGGGGCCTTATGACAATTTGAAACATTTTGCGAACCGGCTTTCAGGATATAATTGAATGCAGTTCCAACAGTTATAAAAAGAATATTAGCTTCTTTCAAAAAATCGTGTGCGCATGACTGTGAGCTATTTATTTTTTCTAAAACTTCATTTTTACCAGGGCGTGAAAAACAGGAATGATGTTTCCAGCTATGCCACAATCCGTTCAATTCAAAAAGATTTTCTTCACCAAAAGGTTTGTTTTCTATGTAAGAAAGCAATGCGTCGCTTATGCTAACAGGATCATATAATATTCCGTTGGGATTTTGTAATACATCAAACTTTAGCGCGCTAAGTTTAGAACCTATTTCCTCTGAAAAACATGAGCCGATCAATAAAATTTTATCAGTGTAAAAAACATTAAAAGGAAAATCGGGTATCTTAAATGACAAAAAAAATTCCATTTTATGCAAAAATTTTTGAAGCCATTTGGATGGCTGTTTGTAGCTCTTTTTCGTTTATGTTTTTCAAAACGCCCAATTCTTTAAAATAAGGAATCATTAATTCCGAGTTCATGTTACCCACCAATTCATCTTCCGCCATTGGGCACCCCCCTACTCCTTTTAATGCGCCATCAAATCGGGAGCAGCCATTTTGTAAAGCAGCGTCAATTTTATCTTTCCAGTTCTCACCTGTCGAGTGAAGATGGACACCGGTTTCTATTTCAGGAAATGAAGTGCTTACTTTTTTTGTTAATGAAGCTACTTGCAACGGACTGGCGATCCCTACTGTATCTGCAAGAGAAACGATCTGAAATCCATGTGTCACAATTTTTTTAATCCAATCAAGAACAATTTCTTCATTATAATCATCATGATACGGATTTCCAAAAGCCATCGAAATATATATAACTGATTGTTTATTTTTTTCATCGCATATATTTTTCAAATCAATTACCGTTTGAAATGATTCTTCTATTGTGCTGTTGGTATTTCGTTTTTGAAAAGTTGGCGACACTGAAAAAGGGAATCCGAGATAATGAATTTGTTGAAACGACGCTGCTTCTTCCGCCCCACGTTTATTAGCAATAATAGCCAGCAATTTGGTTTTTGTATTTTGTAAATCAAGATGCTGAACAACTTCCCTTGTGTCAGCCATTTGAGGAATATTTTTTGAGGAAACAAAACTTCCAAAATCCAAAGTATCAAAACCTACTTTAAGTAATTGATTGATGTAAACGATCTTCTCCTCAGTTGGAATAAAATTTTTCCAACCTTGCATCGCATCGCGCGGACATTCTATTAATTTAATGTCTTTCATTGTGGCAATTATACTTTATTAATGCAAATAACCATCATAAAATTAATTACAAATCTTAAAATTTAAATAGCAATAAAAATGATCTGGCATCAAAGTGAGGTACAATTTTTTGTAGTGATGCAAGTTTGGCATTATTTGAAATCAAAAACAGATGTTCTATCTTGCTTATAAATTAAGGGTATAGCGGAAAATGATCATCTTTAAATGTGTTTATGAAAAATATCAAACTGATTGAAGTTCCGAGTGAAATAGGCGCGGGAACGCGTGGTGCCAGCCTGGGCGTTGAAGCCATTAAAATTGCCGCTCTTGATTTTATGAGTAATTTTTTTGTTCATTTCCCGTCTGAAAAAATAGAAACAGAAAATCATTTACTATTCGAACCCATTCAATCTCCCTATGCGAAAAGGATCAGTGGGGTATTAACTATGATTGACAGGGTAGCCAATGGTGTAAAAGATGCGATAAAAAATAATTTCTTCCCTGTAGTGCTAAGTGGCGATCACAGTACTTCTGCCGGAACCATTGCCGGCATTAAACTGGCAAAACCTCAAAGCAGGCTCGGTGTTATCTGGATAGATGCACACGCAGATCTACATACTCCTTATACCACTCCATCGGGCAATATGCATGGGATGCCGCTTGCAGCATCAATTGGTGAAGACAACGAGGAAAGCAAAATGCATGACCCTGATCTGAAAACAATAAAGGAATGGGAGCAGTTAAAAAATTATGGGAAGATCAAACCGAAAATTTTAGCCGAAGACATTGTTTTTATTTCGATCAGGGATTTTGAAAAAGAAGAAAAATATCTGATTGATAAATACGGAATGAAGCTGATCACCACTAATGAATTGCGAAGAAAAGGTGCGGAAAATGCAGTGCGGGCAGCTTTGCGTTTCTTAAATGAATGCACTGATATTTATGTCAGCTTTGATGTTGATTGCCTTGATTCAGCTATATCACGGGGTACCGGAACGCCTGTCCACAACGGATTGCGGGAAAGAGAAGCAGAAGACCTGGTAAGTAAATTTATGCAGAACCGGAAAATCTGCTGCTTTGAAATCACTGAAGTAAATCCTACTCTCGACAAAGAAAACCTGATGGCAGAAATTGCATTCAATATTTTACAAAGAAGCGTAAATGTTTTGATGATGAATTGATTCAAATTCTTTCTTATATTTATTAATTATTGTTTTCTTCTCATCTCTTTGACAATACTGGAAATTCTTTTTGGAAAGATCCGGAAAACCAGCGACGAAAAAATCCTGTTTTAAAATAAATAAAATTCAAAATAATTCCTGATGAAAAATTTTACACCTGTTGGCAAATACCGGTTTACTTATTTTCTTACAAAAATCGAAGAGATATTAATTGAGGCATGCAATACAAAAGATCCGGCCAGGTTTATTTATTCAAAAGATATGCGCACCCCACTCTTTATGCTGGAGGCTTTGGCCAGAATCTATGAAAAGATATATTCGGATAAAAAAATAAAAAAACTAAACAAAAGATATAAATACCTGGAAGATTTCATTGGCCAAATTGATTTTTATGACGGCTTTCATAATGAATTTATGGAAGATGCAAAAATTCCGGAACTGGTAACGGTTTATGCAAAAAACCAAACCGAAAAAAAAATAAAGGAGCTTAACAGGTATCTAAAAAAGGAAAAATGGATCGGCAACCATAAAAAACGTTTGAAAAAGTCATATAAAAAGCTGGATTCAATCGAATGGCTTGACGAAAAAAAGGATACGCTTGAAGTATTAAAAGTTTACCAGGATGAAATTAAAAAAATCGTCAAAAAATACAAGAACCCTAAGAAAGAATTTACTGATATTGAAAATGATGTGCATGAGTTAAGGCGGGAACTTCGCTGGCTAAGCATTTATCCCCAGGCGTTACTGGGATTAATACAATTTAAACCTGGCGGCGAAGTGGAAGATTTTTTAAAGAAATATCTTACGCCTTCTATCATCAATTCATCTTACAATATAATGCCGGATGGCAGCAATTTGGAAAAACATATTCTTCTTAATCAGAATTATTACTATGCCTTAAGCTGGATGATTGCTGAGTTAGGAAAATTAAAAGACAAAGGGCTCAAAATAAAACTTTTAGAAGAATCCATTTCAGAGGTTTATAAAGCAAAAGAAAATGTTACCAAATTGGCCTATTCTTTTTGCAATGATTACCAACCTACACTCAAAGAAATTCTTCAGGAATCAAAAAAAATTTCAGACGTTTTTTTTGAAAAAGATATTCTAAGTCACATAATTGCTTCGCCTTCTATTTCTTAAAACATAAATAAGCAAAATTTCTTTTTTTACTGGTTGTAAATCTGTTAAGCACAATTTTATTTTACAACTCCAGGAGAAATTTCTTCTTTTTTAGTTTAGGAATATTTTTTGTTTGCCTGATTCTTATCTTAAACCCATCACCATTATAATCTGTAATTTTATAAAAAAATTATAGGATTAGGTAACACTTGAAGTGAAAACCGAAGGAACAAATCTTATAAAACCGGATTTATATTTGATGGTATAAGGATTATATTGATAATTGGTTACGGTTCAATCCTATTAAATTATTTATAAGGATATTTAATTTAAAACAAACATTATGCTGGTTCAACTTTTAAGAGTAAAAATTCAACAACTCATCGTTTCCGAAAGTTCGGAAAGTTATCCGGGAAGTATTGCTCTTCCCGATGATTTAATAGAAGCATCGGGACTCAAATTATTCGAACAAGTTCACATAAATAATCTTAGCAATGGCCACAGGATCATTACCTATGTAGTGAGAAGCCGTAAGCCTGGCTACGTTTCACTAAATGGTGCTGCCTCTAAATTGTTCAACAGAGGTGATAAAATTCATGTACTGGCTTTTGCTTTTTTTGAAAAAGAAACGGAGGCACAAAATTTTCAGCCAACGATTGTGTATGCTGATAAACAAAATAAATTCATCGAGGCAAAAGAATACACATTTTAGATTTTATTCATTGAAAAAATTAGTAAACAAAATAATCGACTGGCAACATTGGCCATTTTTTGTTTTTTATTTTCCGCTATTTTTTGTCTGGGTCTGGTATATTTTTAAAAGCCGTTCTCTGTGGTTTTTTAGTACTTCCAACCCTACTTTAACATTTGGAGGTTTTGAAGGTGAAAGCAAAAAGGAAATGTATGATTTACTTCCTGCAAAGTATTTCCCCGAAACTATTTATCTCAACCCCAAACAAACTTTTCAAAAAGTGTTGGAGGAAATCGGGATATTCTCTCTCTCCTATCCTGTCATAGTAAAGCCAGATGTGGGTATGGAAGGAATCCTGTTTAGAAAAATTGAGAATGAAAACCAGCTTGAAATTTATCACCGGAAAATAACTGTTAATTATCTTCTGCAGGAATTTATTGATTACCCGATGGAGATCGGGCTTTTTTATTTTAGGCATCCTCAAAACGATCATGGAAAAATAGCTGCCTTGTTTGAGAAAAAATTTCCTTTCATTACCGGTGACGGATATTCTACGATTCAACAATTGTTGCAAAAGAAAAATATAGAAATGGCTGAAGACGGTAAGGAATTAAATGTGCCCGATTACCAGTCAATTCCTGAAAAAAATGAAGTGATAAAATTATCGTTTGTGGGTAACCGTTATCATGGAGCCACATTTCATGATCTTTCTGATTTAATAGATAAAGAACTTTTACAAATTTTTGATGAGATCAGCCATACCACTTCTTTTTATTATGGAAGGTATGATATTAAATGTTCTTCTATCGATGAATTAAAAAAGAGAAAAAATTTTTCCATTCTTGAATTTAATGGCGCCGGTTCTATTCCAAATCATATTTATACAGGCAAATATTCTATGCGGCAAGCGTATAAGGAAATTGCCTTTCATTGGAAAATATTGTACCAGATAAGCGCTTCTAATCATCAGGCAGGGATAGCCTATTGGAATTTATTGAGCGGAATGCGATATTTGAGAAAAGCAAAAAAGCACTTCCGCTATATAAGAAAATGTGATAATCAAATCCTTGTTAAAGATGAATAGTAGATTGTTTGATTTTAAAAAATTAATGAATTTAATTTTTACAAAAAGTGAGCAATAAAAAAGTATACTATTTATTGCTTTACTGCTAAAGGGGAACAGATTATTTAAAATATTTTTCCAGTTTTTCTTTTATTTTTTCAGGTATTTCTGAACGTTTCATGGTTTTCGCATCCAGAAAATACAAAGTGACATCTCCAACATTTAGTAATTCATTTCTTTCATTATAAATTTCATTATGAAAAACAATTTTGGAATGTAAAGGTATTTCCTTCACCATAGTTACTACCGTCAGAAGATCATCATATAAAGCCGGCCTCAAAAATCGTGTATGGATTTCCGTTACAGGCATAATTACTCCGGTGGACTCAATTTCCTTATAGGTTAAACCAAGCGAACGTAAGGCTTCTGTTCTTCCTATTTCATAAAACTGTGCATAGTTTCCGTGATACACAACGCCCATCTGGTCTGTAAGTGCATAATGGATCCGTATTTGTGTTTTAGATATAAACATCTTTAGATTTCAAAACCATCTAATCCCCACTCCCTCTATTTTCCAATCATTCCATCTACACTTATTTTTCCAGGTCCGCAAAATAAAATCGTAATAGCTGCGGCCAGGTAAATGGCGCCTGTTTCACCGCGACCCAGAATTTCGCCGTGTGTAGCAACGAAAACTACCACGCTCATAGCTATTATTATGGGAATGATAGCAAACCTCGTGAATAATCCTAAAATTAAAAAGATGGAACAGAACAATTCTGCGAAGATCACCAACGCAAGAGAAACGCTAGATCCCATGTGAAGAAAGTTCATAAATTTATAACGCAGTGTATTAAAAGCTATTAATTTCTGGTAGCCATGGCTGGCAAGAAGAATTCCTAAAACAACTCTTAAAACCAGCATTCCGAAATTGAAACCTGCATTTGAATATTTTGTGGATAGAAATTTGCTCATGTTTATTTTATAATTGTATTAACAAAGATTTGTGCAATTTAAAGTGTTTTTAATATCATTCAAATATTTTTGATTTCATGTTAGTGGGTTGCTGTTTGTACTTTTGTGCGAAGTAAAATTTTTCACCATCGCTAACGATTTGATTATTTTTTAATTCAATATTGTAAAGTAAAAATATAAATTGATGACGCGTTTCTTTCTCCCTCTTGTGTGCATGATACTTTCAGCGCCATGTTTTTCCCAGGCTAATTATTCTGTGACTGATCCACAGAAAGATTTTAAAGAAGCAGAGTATTATTTTTTAAAAGGAGAATACAGCCTTGCTTATCCTCTTCTGAAACCCTTGCTGGACAAATATCCTGAGAATACAAAAAGCAGCCATGCTTATCTTAACCAGGATATTGAATATTATTTTACGGTGTGTGAATTAAAAATGAATCAAACCGTTGCCGAAGAATCAGCCAAGCGTTTTATTGATGCAGCGAATAATGAGCCGCGGCAACAACTAATGAGCTTTCACCTGGCACAATATTATTTTACCAGGAATGATTATGCACGCGCAGTGATTTATTATGAAAGGGCCGGTTATAATAATTTAAGTAATGAACAAATTGCAGATGCAAAATTTGAATTGGCATATTCTTATTTCGAAATAGGGCAATATAATAATGCCAAACCATTGTTTGATGAAATACATCAACTGCCTTCCAACAAATATTATTATGATGCTAATTATTATTATGGATTTTTAAGCTATCGCGATCATGATTACAATAATGCTTTGTCATCTTTTCAAAAAGTAGAATCCATTCCAAAATATCGTGGATTGGTACCTTACTATATTTCGCAGATCTATTATTTTCAGGGAAACAAAGATCTTGCTTTGCGTTACGGGCAAAGCAAGATCGGGCAAAATGATATTTACAACAGAAAGGAGATGAATCTTCTGATGGGGCAAATATATTTTGAGAAAAAAGAATTTGCGAAAGCACTGCCGCTTCTTGAAGCCTATGTAAAAAATACAGATAAGGTTTCCAAAGAAGTAATGTATGAATTAAGTTACTGTTATTACAATGCCAATGATGTGGAAAAAGCGATCGAAGGATTTAAACAACTCAGCAATGAAAAAGATTCTTTGGGGCAAAACTCAATGTATCTCCTTGGCGATCTGTATTTAAGAACCGGGCAAAAAGAAAATGCGCGGAATGCATTTCTTTACAGCGCGGACAACAACAGCAACAGGAAACAACAGGAAATTTCAAGATTCAATTATGCAAAGCTGTCTTATGAATTAGGCTACCAGGATGTAGCATTGAATTCTCTTAATAAATTTCTTGATCTGTATCCTCAATCTGCTTATGCCAATGAGGCTAAAGAAATTATTATTAATCTTTTGGCCAATACCAACAATTATGCAGAAGCCCTTTCTTTATATCAATCTTTTCCGCAGCCTACTCCGACGATGAAAAGAATTTATCCTAAAATACTTTTTGGGCGAGCAACAGAATATATCAACAGCCAAAAACTGGATGAAGCGGATGATCTTTTAACTAAAGTGATCAACGACCCGAATGCCGGGCCTGTATTACCATTTGCCTATTTCTGGAAAGGTGAAGTTGCGTATAGGCTTAACCGTTATGACCAGGCTCTAAAAAATATGAGCAGCTATCTTCAATATGGCGGTATCCAGGGAGAAGCCAATCCCAATGACGCTCATTATGTTCTTGGCTACAGCTATCTGAATCTTGAAAATTATTCTCAGGCGCTGGCCAACTTTAAACAGGTTTCTCCTTCTGTAAATCCACAATCCTCCACTTTACAACAGGATGCTTATGTGAGGGCCGCAGATAGTTATTTCATGATGAAAGATTATTCTACTGCAAAAAATATGTACCAGAATGTGATAAATGATGGGCTGGGCCAGAGCGATTATGCCTTATATCAGGTGGCGCTGATAAATGGCATCCACAATCCGGGTGAAAAAATAAAAACATTTAATACACTTACACAAAGATATCCTCAAAGCGATCTTGTTGCTGAATCGTACATGCAAATCGCAAATGCTTACATGGTACAGGAGAATTTCAGGGACGCTATTCCGTATTTGAATAAGATACTGGACATTAAAACCGCTGCAAGTCAATATCCGAAAGTGTATTTGAAATTAGGATTGGCTAATTACAATCTGAATAATAATGATGCGGCACTACAGGATTATCAAAAACTGGTAAGCCAATATCCCCAGTCAGATGAAGCAAATGAAGCGCTGAGTAACATGAAAAATATTTATGTGGAAATGGGCAAGCCAAACGATTATGTGGCGTTTGTGCAAAAATCAGGAAAAGTGATCAGCATTTCTGAAGCGGATTCGCTGACATACGCTGCGGCTGAATTGCAATATTCCAATAAGGATTGTGCGGCTGCCATCAATGGATTTACTAATTATTTGTCAAAATACCCGAATGGCGCTTATACTTTAAATGCCAATTTTTACAGGAGCGAATGTTTATCAAAAAATAAAGATTGGCAAAATGCAGTGAAAGGTTATGAAGCAGTGCTGGCCCAGGGCAATAGCCCCTTTGCAGAAAGATCTGCATTTGCCACAGCCAGGATATATTATTTTGAACTGAAGGATTATCAGCAGTCCAAAATTTATTTTTCAAAACTGCTGGAACTGGCTACTACACCCGAAAATCAATTGGAGGCATTAAGGGGCTTAGTAAGGAGTTATTATCAAACCAAAGATTTTGCACAGGCTAATAATATTGCCAAAGAGTTATTGACAAAAAAAGGAATCAGCACCGATGATAAAGCCATTGCCAATTTGGTTTTGGGAAAATCATTGCAGGTTAATAATCAATGCCAGGAGGCAATCAAAGCTTTTAAGGAAGTGTCGGCAGTAAATAAATCTGAATGGGGAGCCGAAGCACGGTTTGAGACCGCTAATTGTTATTTTACGCTTAATCAACTTTCAACAGCAGAAAAAGCAGCATTGGAAGTGATAAAAGTTACAGGTTCCTATGATTACTGGGTAGCCAAAGCCTATATTTTATTGGGCGATATTTACCTTGGTGAAAAAGATTATTTCAATGCAAAAGCAACCTATAAAAGCGTAGCTGATAACGCAACTATCCCTGATCTGAAAAAAGAAGCACAGGATAAATTGGATGCAGCCATTGCAGAAGAACAACAAAATTCAAAAGTAGAGTCAACACCAGCAAACGGTAAATGAAATGTAACCTCAAACCAAACCTGAAATTTTTAAAAAATTGATGATGAAGTATTCTTTAAATAAATTGATTGCCATTTTGCCATTGTGTTTTTTATTTACCCTATCAAAGGCCCAGGACACTACACGGAGGCAAACGATCCAGATCACCTCTTCTTATAAACCTTCTTTGCGCAACACAGTTAAGATTAATTTGTACGCGTCGCCCATTTCACCGGATACTTCGCGCCCCAGGCTGGCCTACAGTATTCCTCCTGAAAATTTATTTTTTTCTTATCAGCCTGTCGCTTTAAAACCTCTCTCTTTGCAAGCAGATACTTCTTTAAAATTGGGTGACAGAAACCAATTGAAAGTGGGCTACGGAAATTTATCTACTCCTTATGTTGCAGGCGCTTTTAGCTTTGGCGACGGCAAGCACAATATGGGTAATATTTATGGAAATTATATTTCTTCCCGTGGCAAAATTAAAAACCAGGACTTTGGCGAATGGAACATAAAAGGAACAGGAAGCCTTTTTTCGGGTAATAATGAAATTTATGCAGGCGCTGAATTTGCCGAGCATGAATATTATCAGTACGGCTACGACCATACATTATATGATTTCTCCAAAGACAGCATCAGGAGAAGCTACCAGGATCTTTCAGCGAAAGTAGGTGTCAGAAATATCGAAAAAAATGACCTGGGAATTAATTATGATCCTCATCTGGAGGTGCATGAATTTTCAAGAGAAAACAGGGCCACCGAAACCACCCTAATGGTAAATATTCCTGCAGAAAAAAGATTTTCAGATGCTGTCTCATTTAAAATTGCGGCCCGTGGGAATTTCAATAAGTATAAGCAAAGAGATTCTTCATTTTCTGTAACTAATAATTTGTTTGAGCTTGAGCCTGAGTTCGTTTATTATAGTGATATGTTTACTTTTCACGGAGGCGTTACTCCTTCATGGAACAATAATACGCTTGCAGTGTTTCCTAATATTTATGCAGAAGTACAATTGCAACAAAATGCTTTGATGATCCAGGCCGGTTGGGTAGGAAAATATATTGCAAACAGTTTTCGCACTTTGAGCAAAGAAAACCCTTATATGCAGGATCCTTCATTTTTAAACAACACTAAAGAAATCCAATACTATGGTGGCATCAAAGCCACTGTTGGCAAGCATTTCAATTTTAATGCAAGGGCCGCATTTATTTCATACAGGGATATGCCTTTGTTTGTGAACGACACTGCTTACGGCAACACATTTGTGCTCACCAATGAAAGTAAATTGACCAATCTTCAAATTCATGGTGATATGAATTTTATCAGCCAGGATAAATTTACTGTATCCGCAGCTTTGGATATGAATAGTTATACCGGCTTGCGTGATAATGCAAAGGCATGGGGCCTTTATCCATTGAAATTTACGGGTTCATTAAGGTGGAACGCATTTAAAGAATTATTGTTGAAGGGCGACTTGATCGCATTTTCAGGAGCCAAAGCTTTAATGAAAAATGGCGCTGAAAAAAATATGAAAGGCGGGACAGACCTCAGCCTGGGTGCAGAATTTAAATTAAATAAACAATTCAGCGTATGGCTTGATTTTGATAATGTGCTCAACAGCCAATATGAACGCTGGAACAATTACCCTGTTTATGGCTTCCAGGTAATTGGAGGAATCCTCGTTCATTTTTAGATATTTTTTTTAAACCCTTTGCATAAAATCAGGATATTTGCTTTCATGCAGGATCTTATTACTTCATTTATTATTCAGGCAAAAGAATGCAGGCTCCGTGATGTTGGCAGATTTAAGATGGGTGTCATTGCTGCTCAATCTGACATTGCCAACAAACAAATAATTCCTCCTGCAACAGAGATTCTATTCACATCAAGAGAAGAAAATATTTCAGACGGGTTGGTCAAATATATTGCGGATAAAAAACAGTTAAGCGTTTCACAGGCTTTGGATGATCTTAAAAAATGGTGTTCAGAGGCAAAAAATAAATTAAAAAATGGAGAAGAAATTTTATTGGAACCTTTGGGTGTCATAAAAAAAGGGCCATCAGGAAATATATTTATTCCCCAAAACTCATCCTTTCAATTCTTTGAACCAGTTTCTGCTGAAAGGGTCATTCATAAAAACAGTGACCATGCAATGCTTGTAGGTGACAAGCAAACCACTTCTGCAGTTATGAACAATTATTACCAGGAAGATGAAGTTGTAAGAAAAAATAACACCTGGAAAATTATAGCGATCATCCTTTTGGGAATTGCTGTGTTCTTTTTAATTGTGCATTTTTATGGAAATCCGTTTTCATTATCAACCATCGGGAACCAGCATAAAATTGCTCCTGGTACTACTCCCCCAACCTATTCAATTCCATAGTTTATCCCATAAAAATGAAAAAATGATTGTTTACAAATCATGTCCGAATTGCGGTAATGAAAATATTTTCAAAGTTCTTTCTGCAAACGATCATACAGTTTCTGGTGAAGAATTTGAAATATGGGAATGTAAAAATTGTACACTTCGTTTTACACAAAACATCCCGGAACAGGAAGATATCGGGCGCTACTATCAATCTGAAAATTATATCTCACACAGCGATACAAAAAGAGGACTGGTAAATAATTTATATCATGCTGTCAGAAAACATACACTTATTCAAAAAAAGAAATTAATAGAAACCATCACCAAAAAATCAACAGGAAATATCCTTGACCTGGGCGCCGGAACAGGAGCTTTTTTAAATGCTATGAAAAAGGCCGGATGGGATAGTACAGGAATTGAACCAGACAAAACCGCGAGAGCAAAGGCTTCTGAATTGTATGGAATTTTTTTGAAAGAATCGAAAGAGTTTTTTTCTTTGGCACCCGAAAGCTTTGATGCTATTACGTTATGGCATGTTTTGGAACATGTTCATCCACTTCATGATTATGTAAAAAAAATGGAAGAACTTTTGAAGAAGGATGGAAAATTATTTGTTGCAGTGCCCAATTACACTTCTGCAGATGCAAAAATGTATGGATCGTTTTGGGCTGCTTATGATGTGCCGAGGCATCTTTATCATTTCTCTTCAAAGGCAATGGAAACTCTTCTGAACACTCACGGCCTGCGGCTGGAAAAAATAAAACCGATGTGGTATGACAGCGTTTATGTAAGTATGCTGAGCGAGGAATATCAATCAGGAAAAGCTCATCCTGCCAGGGCAATCATAAATGGAATGATATCTAATTTCAGCGCTCTTTTCAATAAAACCAAATGCAGCTCCCTTATTTATATTGCTTCCAGAAAATAAAAAATTGAATCAATTCTTCTTTTACTGATCTACTTTTTTCCTGTAAATTTTGCAAGCTCCGTGAATTGGTTTTGCAAGGAAAGTGTATTCCCAATTATTCTATAATGATCAGTTTTTGAAAGTGCATTCAGGTATTTTCTTTCAAAATCAATTCCTCCACACAAAATATTGGTACGTACTATTTCACCAAAAGAAATTTCGTTGTTTTTATCAAGAGAATAATGTCCTGAAAAAGCGTTACAACCGCCATTTCCGGCAACAGTGCTGTCGTTTTTCAAAACAACAAACATTTCATTGGACGTGGCATTGGAAGGAATCATTTTTCCTGATAATTCAATCAATTTCCAATGGGTATTTTGCAATGGCAGATCTGCATTCCTTGAAGTGTCAATCTTTCTATTTCCCGGGTTCTTTGGAATCTGATTCATCGCTACTATAAACGATCCAATAAAGACTGCAATTAGAAGTTTCATAGTTTTTAATTTTTATTTTCTGTGGAAATATTTCCATATTTTCCTTTTGTCTATGGACTTAGTTATTGGAAAAAGCTGACCAGGTTTCTTTCTAATCTTTCCTTATTCTTACGAGATGAACTTCCTGTATCAGCATATTATTACTTTAGCTTTTTAATATACTAAAAGGCTTCAAATATAATACCGTTATCAGTAAGCCAATGAACCTTCTCTTATTCTTTGTTTAAGATGTTACGCGAAATCATGTGCTGTTTAATTTGAAAAGAGATTTCTATTTTTTATATTTTAAGGTGCAGTATTTGTGGATTATTATTCAAAGAAAAAAGTCATGAAAACAAAAAATATTCTTTTTTATTCCATTTTAGCGGCTGTGCTTTTTTTACCAATATTGTTTATTGGATGCTCTTCTTCTAAAAAAGCAGAAAAGCTTCACCCCCGGGATATTAGTAATATGATCAATTCGGGACGGTTTACATTTATTGCTGAAAGAGTAAACCCAATGCGCGGCGCATCCCGAAACCTGACAAGCGTGTATGACGTAAAAATAAATAAAGACACGGTTGATTGTTACCTCCCCTATTTTGGACGGGCTTACCAGGCTCCAATGGATCCGTCGCAAGGAGGGCTAATGTTTAAATCTTTGGATTTTTCCTACAACATAACTTTGAGTAACAAAGACGAATGGCAGGTTTATATTGATCCCAGGGACAATGCGCAGGTTCAGCAAATGATTTTCCATGTATTTGGAAATGGGAATGCAACACTGAATGTGCAAAGTACGCATCGTGACCCTATCTCTTTCTACGGACACATTCAAAAGGATAATGACTAATTTTAAACATGGATCAGCAAACAGGAAAATATATTTTGATCGCCGGAATCGTAATAGTTTCTATCGGCATCCTTGTTTATTTTTTTCACGATTATTTGAGATGGATCGGGCGGCTTCCAGGTGACATAAGAATTGAAAGAGATAATTTTCACTTCTATTTTCCACTCGTATCTATGATTCTCTTAAGCATTTTCCTTACTCTTATCATTACTATTTTTAAAAAATTTTTCTAAACTCTTTTGAGAAAAATAATTAACATTCTTTTCTTTCATTATTGGCATAGAAATTTCACTTTATGGCTTATTATAAATTTTAAATTAATTTATCATGACGAAGTATGGAAAAAAAGCAGAAGAAAAAGTGCATAAGGCATTGCACGAAATGAAAGAAGGAAAACTTAAGAGCGGCGGAAGTGGGGAAAAAGTAACCAGTCGTAAACAGGCAATAGCTATCGGTTTATCCGAAGCCAGGGAAAGGTGATAAAGTTCCCCCAAAAAGTAAGAAAAAATAATTTGAAATCATTCGAGCCAACTTTTGTTGTTAAGCACTTTAAAAAAAATGGTTAGAAATTATTTTCTAAATTTCAAACAAGCCCAAAATAAAAAAAGGAACTCAAAGTGGATTCACTGTTAATTACAAATCTTTGCCATTTATCAAAGATTTAATTCTGTTTAGCCCATCTTTCTTACTTTTATTTCTTTTAACGAAAACTGTTATTTTTTTTATGAAAAGATTTTTTTACATCACAGCATTTTTAATTTTTGTTTCACCGGCTATCCTGAATGCACAAAAATTATATATGCCACGTAATATTCAAATAGCTTATACCAATGAAACCCGCACCCTTCAAGGCCCTCCTGGCAAAAATTATTGGCAGAACCATGGTAAATATAATATCAATGAAACTTTAACTCCTTCCACAAGAATAGTGTCAGGCGATGAAAGCATTGTCTATTCCAATAACAGCCCTGATACATTAAAGGTTTTAGTGATCCGGTTTGTAAATAATGTACATAAGCCAACTTCACCAAGAGGCAGCCAAACAGGTGAGGATTTTTTTACAACAGGGCTTGATATAACTTCCTTTTCTGTGAATGGCCAGTTGTACGAAGTGGATAGTAAAAACTGGGGAACCGTAGGCGTGGTGAGATTAAAAGAACCTTTGCTCCCGAATTCTTCTATCAACGTAAACATTTCATGGAATTATCCCCTGAGTAAACAGGATGGCCGCGAAGGCCAGGTGGACAGCACTACTTTTTATGTGGCTTACAGTTATCCGCGCATTTCAGTTTATGATGATTATAACGGATGGGATATGATTCCTCACACACTGCGGCAGGAGTTTTATAATGATTTCAATGATTATACACTTTCTATAAAAGTTCCAAAAAATTATGTGGTGTGGGCTACCGGCGACCTTGAAAACCCAGATGAAGTTTTGCAACCTGCCTTCTCAAAAAGATTAAAAGATTCCTATAAATCTGATGACGTAATTCATATAGCCAATCTCCGGGAAATGCAGGATGGAAAGGTAACACAGCAAAATGAGTGGAACACCTGGAAATTCAGCGCCAGCCACATCACTGACATGTGTTATGCCATAAGCGATCATTATGTTTGGGATGCTTCAAGCGTAATAGTTGACCCCAAAAACAACCGCCGGGCAAGTGTGCAGGCTGCTTTCAACGATACAGCAAAAGATTTTCATCATTCTGTGAAATGGTCACAAAATGCATTGAAATATTTTTCTTTAAAATGGCCGGGGGTTACTTATCCATTTCCTAAGATGACGGCCTTCCAGGGGCATGCTGACATGGAGTACCCGATGATGGTGAATGATGCAACGGTCAGTGATACACGAAGATTTGGCGAGCAGGGTTTTAAATTTGCACAGATGGTGCAGGATCATGAAATCGCACATACGTATTTTCCCTTTTACATGGGCATCAATGAAAAAAGATATGCTTATATGGATGAAGGTTGGGCAACTACATTTGAATATTTGATCGGTCAGGAAGAAAACGGCAAAGCCTATGCAGATTCGGTATATAAAATGTTTCGCATTCGCCGATACATCAACGATCCTTCTGCAGAAGAAGATCAGCCAATCATTTCCATGTCAACACAGGTAAGTGGCGCGGGATATGGTAATAATTCGTATGGAAAAGCTTCATTAAGTTATCTCGCTTTAAAAGATTATTTAGGAGATTCCACTTTTAAAAAAGCATTACACTATTACATGAATGCCTGGCATGGAAAACATCCCATTCCGTGGGATTATTTTAATTGTATGAATACCGGTTCCGGAAAAGATCTGAATTGGTTTTTCAATAATTGGTTTTTTTCCAATAATTATATAGATCTGAAAGTGGATACCATTAAAAGAGAAAAGGATTTTTACACTTTGAATGTAAAAAATGTAGGCGGATTTGCAATTCCTTTTGATATTAAAATAGTTTATGCAGATGGACAAACGGCTACTATGCATGAAACACCCGCCGTTTGGAAAAACAATCAAAAACAACAGGTATTCAAAATATCTTCAAAAAAAATTATAAAATCTGTTGAACTGGAAGGAGGTATCTTTATGGATTATACGCCAAAAGATAATAGCTGGAAACAATAATTTTTAAAAGTTGAAAAACCAATGGCGTGCTGATTAGTGCGCCATTTTGGTTTTGGCAAAATAATAATATTCTTTATTTGTTGATTTACTGCAACCTTTCATGATCGAAAACTAATATTTTTTTTTCTGTTCTTTTAAAAAAATTTATCCCTTGAACGGAATCTAAAATATAAGCGGCTCTTCAAAAAAAATCAGGCTTATTTAATAATTTCTGAATTATCTATATTAACTTCGCTGCCTATTCATAAAAATGAAACAATTTTTTACCCATATCACTCTTTCCGCATCTGCATCAGTTGGTATTTTTACAAGTACCATTTTTACAACCCGCTAAGGGTTGCACATTCTTCATATTATCCATTGGGCTTTCGCTGTACTCCTTCGGGGGAAAAAATTCAATCCATCAAATCAAATAGTTAGAAAATATGCGAGTTTTAAAATTTGGAGGTTCTTCTGTCGCAAATGCTGAAAATATTAATAAGGTTGTAGCCATTTTAGATAACCGGTTAAAAGATGAAAAACTGATTGTAGTGGTATCAGCTTTAGGAGGCACTACTGACGCACTTTTGGAAAGTGTGATCCTGGCTTCAGAAGGAAATGAAGAATACAAGGATCAATTGCACAAAATTGAAAGCCGGCACCTCGAAGTGACGAAGCAATTGATTCCCGTGGCTCAGCAAAGCCATGTGCTGAGCATGGTAAAACAGCATTGCAATGAAATTGAAGACATTTGTAACGGTGTATTTTTATTGCAGGAATTAACTCCAAGGACCAAAGACAGAATCATGAGCTACGGAGAATTATTATCTTCTCAAATTATTTCTGCCAAATTTGAATCTATCGGTTTTAAAAATAAATGGATAGATGCAAGGAAAATAATAACTACCAATTCCAATTTTGAAAATGCCGCCGTAAATTTTGAAGTATCTGATCCTAAAATCCAATCCTGCTTTTCAGATACTCTGGAATCTTTTTTTTTGGTTCCTGGATTTATCGCATCAGACAAAAAAGGCATCACTACCACCTTGGGGCGCGGCGGTTCGGATTATACTGCGGCCATTATTGCTGCGGCAATGAATGCAACGGCGCTCGAAATATGGACAGACGTTAGTGGAATGATGACTGCAGATCCGAGACTGGTTTCTACAGCTAAAATAATTCCGAAAGTATTGTACCGCGAAGCAATGGAACTTTCCCATTTTGGAGCCAAAGTGGTTTATCCGCCCACCATTCAGCCGGTGATGAGAAAAAATATTCCCGTCTGGATAAAGAGTACTTTTTCGCCAGATCATCATGGAACTTTAATTGAAAACACTTCTGATCACATAAATGGAAGCAGTGTACGCGGTATTTCCAGCATCAATAAAATTTCATTGCTAAGCCTTGAAGGAAGCGGTATGGCCGGTGTGCCGGGGTTTTCAAAAAGATTGTTTGAGACCTTAGCAAACGAACAAATAAACGTGATTCTTATTACGCAAAGTTCTTCAGAGCATTCAATTTGCGTAGGCATTGAAGAATCATTTTCAGAAAAAGCAAAGTCAGCGGTTGATAAAGAATTTGCATTTGAAATTGACAGGCATAAAGTTGAGGCATTGATAGTAGAAAAAAATCTTTCAATAATTGCTTTGGTCGGGGATAAGATGAAAAGCCATCCTGGCATCAGTGGAAAAATGTTTAGCGCTTTGGGAAGGAATGGTATCAATGTAAGAGCCATTGCACAAGGATCTTCTGAAAGAAATATTTCGGCGGTTATCTCTGTTAATGATGTAAAGAAAGCAGTGAATGTATTGCATGAAGAATTTTTTGAAACTGCTTATAAGCAAGTGAATTTGTTTGTGGCCGGAGTGGGAAATGTTGGCTCACGCCTGCTTTCACAATTGCAGCAGCAACAAAGTTATCTTCAGAAGAATTTGCGTTTGTCTGTAAGGGTGGTCGGTATCGCCAACAGCAAAAAAATGTTATTCAAAGACAATGGAATTGATTTGAAAACCTGGCGGGAACAATTAAAAGAATCTGGTGCAATGAATCTTTCAGAATTTGTAAATTCCATCAAAACAAAAAATTTCCGCAATTCTGTTTTTGTAGATGTCACCGCCAACAAAGATGTCGCCAGCCATTATGCAGAGATCCTGGAAAAGAGTGTAACCATTGTTGCCTGCAACAAGATAGCGGCTTCCTCTTCTTACAGTTATTATGAAAAATTAAAAAACCTTGCAAGGGAATTTAATGTTCACTTTCTTTTCGAAACCAATGTGGGCGCAGGTTTACCGGTTATCGGAACTTTAAATGATCTTTTATTGAGTGGCGACAAAGTAAATAAAATTGAAGCCGTATTAAGCGGTACTTTAAACTTCGTTTTTAATAATTACAATGGCGAAAAAACTTTTTCAAAAGTAGTAAGGCAGGCACAGGAAGAAGGATTTACCGAGCCCGATCCACGGCTTGATTTGAGCGGGGTGGATGTGGTGAGAAAGATTATGATCCTTGCACGCGAGTCTGGTGAAAAAATCGAAATGGAAGATGTTGCCAACAATGGCTTCCTGCCATCTGAATGTATGGAGGGATCAGTAGAAGATTTTTACCAATGTATGGAAAAACATGAAGCACATTTCAAAAGCATTCTGGACGAAGCAAACAAAGTGGGAAAGAAGTTAAAATTTGTCGCAACATATGAAAGCGGGAAAGCAAATGTTGGCCTTCAACAGGTGGATTCCAGCCATGATTTTTATCATTTATACGGGAAAGATAACGTGGTGTTATTTTATACCAATCGCTATACAGGTCAGCCATTAGTAATAAAAGGTGCGGGCGCTGGTGCAGAAGTAACGGCTTCGGGCGTATTTGCTGATATTATCCGGGCGGTAAGGATCTAAATAAAATAAAATGAAAGAAATAAAAGTGTTGGCTCCGGCTACGATTGCCAACCTCGTTTGCGGATTTGACATCCTCGGAATGGCGCTAAAAGAGCCTTACGATGAAATGACTGTATCGTTGAAAGATGAACCGGGGATAAGTATTCAACATACAGATGAATACAACCTGCCAGAAATCCCCGATAAGAATGTTTCAGGCGTTGCGCTACAGGCTTTGATGGAAGAATATAAAAAGCCAGTGGGTTTTCATCTTACGATTCATAAAAATATAAAACCCGGAAGTGGCCTTGGTTCCAGCGCAGCAAGCTCGGCAGGCGCAGTGGTGGCTGCCAATCATTTACTGGGAAATGTTTTCACTAACCAAGACCTGGTACGATTTGCGATGAATGGTGAAAAAATTGCCGGAGGAGTAAAACATGCTGACAATGTTTCACCATGTATTTATGGCGGCGTCACTTTGATTCGTTCCATTTTTCCGTTAGACATCATTCCTTTGAATGTACCTGATCTTTTTATCACCATCGTTCATCCGCAAATTGAAGTCCGCACTTCTGATTCCAGGCAAATTCTAAGAAAAACAGTTCAACTTAAAGATGCAATAAAACAATGGGGAAATATCGGCGGGCTGATAATGGGCTTTATGAAAAACGATTTTGAATTGATGGGACGCTCTATGGAAGATGTACTGATCGAACCGGTGCGCAGTATTTTAATTCCCGGATTTGATGAAGTAAAAGCGAAATGCCGGGAAGCCGGAAGCATCGGCGGAGGAATTTCAGGGTCGGGGCCGTCAATTTTTATGCTGAACAAAGATCATGAAACAGCCATCCGCATTGAAGAAATAATGAAAGAAATTTATGAAAAAATTGGAGTGGATTATAAAACTTATGTGACCTCTATCAACGCGACGGGCGTAAAAATTTTAAACGAATAATTTTTTGCAAAAAGAAAATGAAATATTATAGTCTTAATAAAACCGCTCCTGCTGCGAGTTTCAGGGAAGCCACCGTCAAGGGGTTGGCGCCTGATAAAGGTTTATATTTTCCTGAAATGGTTCCCAAACATGATGCAGATTTTTACGCTGATATTGAAAACTATTCCAATGAAGAAATTGCGTTTAAAATTATCGAACCTTATGTAAGCGATGAGATTCCTGGTTCAGAATTAAAAAGAATCGTAGAAGAAACCATCAATTTCGCAATTCCATTGAAACGGGTTAATGAAGAAATTTTTTCTTTGGAATTATACCACGGCCCTACCCTCGCCTTTAAAGATATTGGCGCAAGATTTATGAGCCGGTGCCTGGGCTATTTTGTAAAAAATAATAACAAGAAAGTTACTGTTCTCGTAGCTACTTCAGGAGATACAGGAGGCGCAGTAGCCAATGGGTTTTACAATGTGGATGGCGTTGAAGTAGTAATTCTGTATCCTTCAGGAAAAGTGAGCAGCGTCCAGGAAAAGCAATTAGTCACTTTAGGAAATAACATTCATGCGATTGAGGTAAATGGAAATTTTGATGATTGCCAGCAAATGGTGAAGCATGCTTTTTCTGATCACCAACTAAATGAAAAGTTATTTCTTACCTCTGCCAATTCGATCAATGTGGCGCGTTGGCTGCCGCAGCAATTTTATTATTTATTTGCCTGGAAACAATGGGCTGATAAAAATAATCCACCCGTAATAAGCGTACCAAGCGGAAATTTTGGAAACATTGGGGCCGGAATTTTAGCTCACGTCTCAGGCTTGCCTGTTAAACATTTCATCGCGGCCTGCAATGCCAATAAAGTGGTACCTGAATTTTTAGCCACTCAAAAATATCAACCAAAAAAGGCTGTTGCCACTATCTCAAACGCAATGGACGTAGGCGATCCAAGCAATTTTGTAAGAATACTTGAATTATTTCATCATCAATTTAAAGACCTTACCGACACTTTGAGCAGTGTAAGTATTTCTGATAAAGAAACCCGCCAAACCATCGGGGAAGTTTATCAAAAAGAAAAATATTTATTAGATCCTCATGGTGCAGTCGCTTATGCTGCCTTGAAAATTTTCCAAAAGGAGCATCCCGGACAAAAAGGCTTTATTCTTGAAACGGCACATCCTGTAAAATTTTATGACGTAGTGGAACCAGTAATCAATGAAAAAATTCCAGTTCCGGAGAGTGTACAAGCCATTGTATCCAAAAAGAAACTGAGCACTTTTATGGAACCCAATTTTGAAAATCTCAAAGAATTTTTATTAAAGAGATAAATTAAAAATCCGCCTTAAAAGTCGATTTACTGTTTGAGGCAATGTAAAAATTTAGATTTATAATCTCAGCCGAAGTAATTGAGTTATCAGCATTTTTTCAAAATTGGCATTCAATTGTAAAAGAAAATTTACAATTTGCTATCGCAGATTCTGGTAATTTTGTACGAGATTTTAAATTAAACTACATCATCATGTTAAGTATCCTTCTGAAATCCACTCTCCTGCTCTCAATGCCCGGCGAGTCTGAATGGCTGTTGATTCTTTTGGTTATTTTATTATTTTTTGGAGGTAAAAAAATTCCTGATCTCATGCGTGGAATAGGCAAAGGTGTCAGGGAATTTAATGACGCCAAGGAACATGTAAAAAATGAAATAGAAGCCGGAATGAAAGAAAAAGATGTGGAAAGAAAAGAGATCGTTAATAATCCGGCACCAGTTCCGGATCTAACTTCTACTCCTACCGCATCTACTTCCACTCCACAAAACTCATAGTTTTTTAGTTTTTTAGTAGTAATGAATTGCCCCGGAAAACCGGGGTAATTTTTTTTCAGCAATATAAAATATTTTAATTCACAAACTGATGATCCAATCCCCTGAAATCAACAGGCACTAATTTGCTTACGCCCGGTTCCTGCATCGTTACTCCATAAATTACGTCCACAGACGCCATCGTCATTTTATTGTGCGTAACAATTATAAATTGTGATTCTTTACTAAACTTACGGATCATCTGTGTAAATTTTCCCACATTCGCATCATCCAGCGGCGCATCCACTTCATCCAAAATACAAAATGGCGCCGGCTTAATTAAATAAATGGCAAACAGTAGCGCCGTTGCTGTAAGCGTTTTTTCACCGCCGCTTAATTGGGTAATACTTGTCGGCCTTTTTCCTTTCGGCTTGGCAATAATGTCAATGCCTGTATCAGCAAGGTTTTCCGGGTTTTCAAGGATCATATCTGCAGTATCATCTTCAGTAAACAAAGCTTTAAATACATTTTGAAAATTCTCTCTTACTTTATTGAATGTGTCCAGGAACTTTTGATTGGCCGTTGTTTCCACTTCCTGGATAGTTTGCATCAATGATTCTTTTGCATTCACCAAATCATTTTTTTGTTCACCGATAAAATCAAATCGTTTTTTCATTTCGGTAAATGCTTCAATGGCAGTCGGATTGATTTCGCCCATATTCTCCAATCTTTTTTTCATACGGTCACATTTTTCCTGCAGATCTTCCAACGCCATGTTGGTTTTTCTTTCTTCATCAAGGATGGAGTCAAGATCAACTTTGAATTCTACACTCAGCCTTTCTTTCATTCCTGCCACATGCAATTTCAATTCATTCAATTTATCTTTAATTTCATTCAGTATATGATCAGTTAGTTCTTTTGCTTTTTGTTTTTGCCGAAGCTCCGTTTCCTTTTCGCTTAATTCATTCCTGAGATTATAGTAGGCCTGGTCCGCTTCATTTAATTTTCGTTCCTCCAATTCCTTATTCTTCAGCAGAGTGAGCATCTCCTCTTCCAACTTTTCCAATTCGCCGGAAGTAAGCGTAATATTTTCCATTGCTTCTTTCAATTGGCCATTGCTGTTCTCCAATTGAGACGTAAGTTCTATGAATTGCCTGTTCTTGAATTCAAGTTCCTGGTTGATTGAATTTACTTTGCTTTGTTGTCTTGTTAATTGTAAATTATGTTCATTGAATAATGAATTTGCATGAGTAAATTCCTCTTCTGCTTTTATAAATTCTTCACCAATTGATTTCATTTTTTCATCATGCTCCTTTACCTTTTCTGAAAGCTCTAGCAGCAAAGAACGGGTTTCTTCGATGTCATCCTGGTGCTGTGCCAACTGATCTTTCATCTCTTCCACCCGGGCTTCAGAAACCGATTTTTGATGAAGGATATTTTCTATTTTGTTTTGAATTGCATAAGAGGCATTAATGAGATCATTGATTGATTGCTGGGTTTCCTGTATGGCGTTTTCTTTCAACTGTTGGTTGTAGGCAATTACTTCATTCGATTTTTGATTGATAACCGATTTTAGCCTGTTTACAATTTCCTGGTGGGTGGCAATCTTTTCAGAAATTCTTTCCAGATTTTTTGCACGTCCTATTTTTTTTCCTTCAAATAATCCAACGCTTCCGCCGGTGAGAGCATACTTTCCCTTTACATATTTTCCCGTTTTTTCAAGAATGATGTGGCCATTGCTGTGTTTTATCACCTCATCATTTTCCGCAATAAATACATTACCTAAAAGATAATTGGCAAGATGATCATATTTTTCATCAAACTCAACCACCTTCAGGGCCGGAATGGCGCCAGGTAAATCTTCGGTTGATTTTTTATTCTCTTTGGTATTTAACTGGTCAAGCAGAAAGAAATTGGCTTTTCCTTTTTTGTTTTCGTCCAATAAATTCACGGCTGTTAAACCTTGTTGCAAATTATCAACCACATAATAATTGAGGTAGGGTTCCAACACATTTTCAACTGCTGCGCGAAATTCTTCTTTCACATAGATAAGGTCAGAAAGAATCGGTGCGGTATAATTCCAGGATTTATTATTATGAAGAAATTTTACGCTTTCGGGATAGCCTTCCATGTTATCAATAAGGCTTTTAAGAAGATCATGCTCATTTTGCCTGGCATCCAGTTTCCGGTTTTCTTCTGCCAGCTCAATTCTTAATTTTTCCAGCCCGGATTGCGTTTCCAGAATTTGTTCTTTTGTATGCTCCTGGTGTTTTTTTAATTCCTCAAGAAGATTTTTCTTCCCGTTTAATTCATCTTCTTTTTCTTTTTTATCTTTTTGAAGGTTGGCGAGATTGGATTCTCTTGATCTTTGTTCTTCTTCTAATTGTAAGATTGATCTTTGCAAATTAAAAATTGACGTATCGGCAACCGCTACTTTTTTTTCCGCTTCAAAATGACTACGCTGCAATTGCATCTGGGCCTGTCTTACAACATCTACCGCGGTTCTTTTTACATCAAAAATCTTTCGTTTTTCCTCTTCAATATTTTTCAGATGAACCAGACTTTCCTTATGCTCGTTTAGCCTGATTTCTTCATCGCTGATTTGTTGTTTTGAAAAGAGAATGCTTTCTTCGATTCCTTTCAATTGTCCTTCTGCCTTCATTAAAAAATCTTTCAGGCTCGTTTCTCTTTCGTGAAGGTACTGCAGGCGTTGAGCGCTTAAATTTTTCTGATTTTCTTTTTCCCTGACTGTATTGTTAGTTTCATTAAAAGCATGCTGTTGTTGTTGAAGTAGCCTTTCTTTTTCAATAAAAGCAGCTTTTTCTTTTTCCAGCCCGGCTTCTTCAGCAGCTATCTTTGC